>JAEOTI010000125.1 GCA_016839955.1 Candidatus Hodarchaeota archaeon
CCCAATTGTTAGTGAATATGATAAACAACAAAAACATCTTCCTCCAATTAAAAAAATGGGAGAACTAGGTCTTTTAGGAGTTTGTATTCCAGAAAAATGGGGTGGGGCAGGTTTAGATTATTTAGCGCTTGCCCTTGTTTGTGAAGAGCTTGAAGCTGTTGATAGCTCCCTTAGAATTGTAATGTCAGTACATACTGGATTAAACAGCCTAACAATATATCAATGGGGTACACCTGATCAAATAGAGAAGTATCTAGTTCCACAGGTAGCTGGAGAAAAGATTGCTACATATGGTCTTACTGAATCTACTAGTGGTTCGGATCCTTCTGGCCTTCAAACAAGAGCCAGAATTGAGGGAGATGAATACGTTCTCAACGGTGAGAAAACTTGGATTTCATTAGCAGATGTAGCGGATCAATTCTTGATTATCGCACGTTTGGATCAAGAAAAACGAGGAACTAAGAACATGGGAGCTTTTATTGTTGAAAAAACTTTTCAAGGTGTATCAACATCTAGTATCAAGGATAAATTAGGAGTTAGAGCGTGTAATACTGGATCAGTCCTTTTAAAAGATGCACGTGTACCGAAAGATAATCTTTTAGGAAAAGAAGGAGAAGGATTCAAAATAGCTATGTCAGCTTTAGATAATGGAAGGTTTACTGTAGCTGCAGGGGCGGTAGGTTTGATTCGGGCTTGTATTGAAGAGTCAATAAAATATGCTAGGACTCGAAAAGCTTATGAACGTGAAATTGGTCGGTTTCAACTTATTCAAGAACATCTAGCAGAAATGAAACTATCTTATGATACTTCACAGTTATTGGTCTATAAAGCAGCCTTTTTGAAAAACATCGGTAATCCAAACACAAGGGAGACTTCTATGGCAAAATGGTATGCGACTACTCGAGCATTGGATGTTGCTGATCGAGGCATTCAAATTCATGGAGCCAATGGTTACTCTTCTGAATTTCCTGTTGAACGTTTTTGGCGCAATGCCCGTGGGGCAACAATTTATGAGGGTACTACAGAAATTCAGAAAATTATTCAAGGATCTTATGTAATGGGATATCGTAAGGATCCTTCCTTACGTTGTCCTCTTCCTCCTTTTTCTCCCCATGACTAAATACCATAAATACTGAGTCTTATTTTCTATAAGGTTCCAATTAAATCCTGGCTTCAGAAACTAGTTCACCATTATTATGTTATCCTGTTTAGCGTTAATTGGACTTCGTTATCGATTTACTAATAAATATTGAATTATTTTTGGTATTGAATGAACTTCTAACCATTATAATCTCTATCGAACCATCTTTGAGTAAATTATAGAATGATTTCCAATTTATATATTAATATAAAGTTGAGTATTCAAAGGAAATTGAATACTTTGATTTCCTCATTCTAATAATTTATTGAGAGATAATTAATGCAACGCCAAGCTTTTAACTCTAAGAAGAATTTATTTAGCTTGTGCTTAGCTTCTTTTACAGTAGTCACGGGCTTTGGCGTGATAATGCCTTTTTTCCCACTTTATGCAAGTGAAATTCTCTCTGAAATGAAAATTGGACCAATTACCTTCGGCCTCGCTCTACAGATTGGGATAATGACATCAGCATTTATGTTCACAAGATTCCTATTAGCCCCAGCTTATGGAGATTTATCTGACTCTGTGGGTCGAAAGCCGTTAATTTTAATGGGAATGACGATTTACGCCGTTTTAATGTTCGGTTTTGGTCTAGCATTTGATTTTATCTCATTATTCGTCCTTCGTGCAATTCAAGGAATAGCTTCTGCCGCTGTTTGGCCAGTTGGAGAAGCTTTAATTGTAGATACGTCTCATAAAGATAAGGTTGGAAAAAATTTAGGATATTACATGCTTTCAGTTCAAGCCGGGATGGCTTCGGGTCCATTTATTGGATTTGGAATCTTTTGGGTTTATAATGAACTGCTTAACCAATCCATAATACTCTCTTACAAACTTACGTTCTCTACCGTAGGGATTTTTGGATTTTTAGCCACAATTATTGTAGCCTTAATGGTTTCGGACCCAAAAACTGAAACAAAAAATCAAACTATGAAATCATTATACATTACTTCATCCATTGCAATGATAAGTAAAACAAGAGAAAGTCCTAAGTTTCTTGTCAAAACATTAACGCCCAATGGTGATAATGCCTATCGTTCATCAAGTGTATATGTGTTATACTTGGTCGCTATAATCAATGGCTTTTCTCTGGCAATGATTTTCCCTATAACAACTCTTTTTCTTAATGATTATTATGGTCTTAAAGTAGGAGAAATTGCTCTTTTAATTGGACTAGTTGGACTCCCAAGTCTAATGGGCGGACCCATGGGTGGTCACCTTAGCGACCGTATTGGCCGAAAAATTACTGTTTGGAGCTCTGGTTTAATTGTTGGTATTGCATTCTTTTTTATAGGTTTTAATATGTGGCTCCCTTTATTAGTGATCATATTTATTATTAATCGCTTCCTTTTTGGTGTAATGCAACCTTCATTCCGAGCGTTACAAAGTGACCTCGTCCCGGAAAAAGTGCGGGGAAAAGAATTTGGAGTTTTACAGGCTTTTAGTAATTTTGGTTCTGTTCTAGGACCCATCATTGGGGGGTTGCTGTATGATCTCTTTTTTATGAAAAATTTTGAATTGGGGAATGGTATCACTTATTTTGGAGCAGGTGTTACCTTTGCCTTCGCAGGATTACTCACATTGTTAGGAAGTATTCTGTTATTGTTGTTTGTAAATTACAATAAGGATAAATTACCTACTTTCTCTGAAAATTTTGAAATTAATCCTCTTATCCCACTAGATTCCCATGAGGTACCTATAATCCACGAAAACAGCTAATTTTACTCGAGTAAACCGAAAAAGCTAATCATTTTATAGTAAACTTCGAGAAACTCACTCCCCCGCTTTGTGATTGAATATTTCCGATGGTCTTTTGTAAAAGGTCTGACTAATCCATAATCGATTAAGTCCTCTAAATACTGTTTTGCTCGATCATTTGGAACTTCAATTCCATATGCTAAGCGAGTAATTCGACACCCATCTCTGTTTCGCTTCAAAACTTCAAGAATATTTGCGAAAATGTCAAATTTTGAACGTCGCACAAAATCCTCTCAAATTTATAATTCAGAGTTTCAATTCTCATTGCCTTTGGTTTAATTCTTCTTCAGATGGAAGTTCATTTATTTTCTCTGGTGATATTGCATAAATAACATCACCATCTTCGTTTAGAGAATCAACAAATTGTATTTTGCCATTAACTCTAACACCCTCTCCCAACTGAATTTTCCGGCCTATTAGATCTTCTACGGTTGAGTCCTCACCAATCTCAATAGAATCGGCTACAATCATTCCCTGAACCTTCGCATCACAACCTACTTCGAAATGTTGTGCATATAGGAAGTCTTTAACGATAATTTTTTCTCCTACTTCTACTTTTTCAGCTTTGAGACGTTTAACAATTAGTTTTGATCCAATTTCAACTTCAGAAACTTCAGCATTTTGAATTGTTACAGATCCACCTACTTCTAGACTATCTGAGATTTGAAGGTCCCCTTCAACCACAAGGCTACCACCAATTTCAACAATTCTTGCTTTTAAATTCCCTCGGATTATCCCTTTCATACCTACCTCTAAAGAATCTTCTAGAGTTGTATCTCCACTGACTTCAATTCGACCACCAATTTCGGCACGGTTACCAGTCAGATCACCTTTAATTTCAGCCTCTCCACCAACTTCCAATGAGATACAATTTAGTGATCCTTCTGTTTTTAATAAGCCACTTACTTCTAGAATGCGGAATTTTCCTCCAGCAAGTTCTGCAATTCCTCCAACTTCACAATTCCTGACATCTAAGGGTTCAGAAACGGTTATACTTCCTCCGACTTCAACATTACGAGAAGTGATCTTTTTTGTTATTAACCGTCCACCCACTTCAACGTTTTTTGAGTCAATAGACAGACACTGTAATTTACCTCCCACCTCAATGTTACGGACTGAGCAAGTACCTTGGATTTCACACTGATCTCCGATTTCAACATTTCTTGCTTCTAAATTGCCCTGTACAGTAAGTTCTCCTTCACATTCCACCCCCCCATCTAACATTAAATCTCCTTCAACGGTGATGTTGTCTGAAGCGTTTAAATCCTGGGCTATGAGTGTCCCATCAAATAATACAGTATCCTCACATTCAATTGCCCCTGAAATTTCGATTTTACCTGAAGGGCTTCTGATAATTGTCCTTTCTGATATTTCTAGGTCTCCATTATGAGTTTCGATGGTTAATTCTTTCCCCTCATGAGAATTATTATTATTTTGTGACATATTATTCACCAAATTAGGGCTATTGATTATTTATTTAAAATAAAGGCACTAAAAATGAGAATCTCAAGTATTAATATATGTAAATCACCAAAAATGATCACAAAAAGTGATGATCAATCTTACTTAAGATTTTTAGCTTTCATTCTCAAGTTTGGTTACTAATTCTGAATATGCCTTCATTGCTTCTTCTTGAGACATTCCTTTTCTTGACGCCCATGCGTCATATTTTGCTTTTGCTTTAAATTCAAGTCGACCAGGTTTCTCTCCAGTGATATCCCCTTTGTTCGCTTGTTTAAAGAGGCCATAAAGTTCCAATAAGACCTTTGGACCTTGGTTTGGGAGATCATTTGCACGTTTTAGGGCGTTTTCAAATTCTGTTTTTATTTCTGGGTTTGTTTCTGGGTTCATTTCTTCTGACTCCATAAAATATTTGGAAATTACTTATTTAGGATAAAATATTTTCATGTTTAAACAATTATTAGACAATGAATTACACATAATGGACTTTAATTTTGTCATCAAACTAATTATTCACACCACAAATTGAAGAAAAATGGAAAAATGTGTGGGATTTCATCATGTTTGCAGATAAAGAAGCACTTGAGAAAAAAATCGGTCGGTATGCTGAGAAAGTAGAAAAATTAACAATTTTCGTCCAAAAAGAACATATTGGCTTTCCATGGGACTACAAGCGGATTCTAGCCCTTACTGACCCATCAAAAGAAGGAAGAAAAGCTATAATGGTCGCACAAGCTCTTTCATGTCTTCACGATGCAGAGTTAGTTCTAGGTATTATCCGTCCTGATCAAGAAGTAAAATCTTTTCTCAAGGCATTTGAAGAAATAAAATTTCTTGCTGAATTCGGTAACTCGGAATCACACAAGAAAACTGAGGACGGAGAGCTACTTCCTTGGACAGAAGGAATCATTGAAGATAAAGATGTTGAAACGATTATAAAAATTTATCCTGATCGCTCGGTTGAAGAAGTAACAAGTTTTATTGAAAGAGAAAATATAGATTTAGTTCTTCTACCGGTACACTTTGGTCCAAAGGAAGAAGAAGTCGAAGGTGAAGGAGAATCTACAGATGGGCTATCACTTTTTACACGAATCATAGTTTACGAAAGTCCTGCTTCTGTATTCTTAGTAAGGACAAGAGTCACTCCACCTATTCATATAGAAGAGGAAGAAGATTATCAAGAAGAAAAAGAGAATAAGGAATAAATTGAAGAAGAAAATTCCTCAGATTAACGGGAATGTGAGCGATTGGCCGCAGTTGCATCAGAAATAGTCTCAATAGGCCTTGCGATCTTTTTAGCTACTTATATCATCATTGCATCTGAAAGACTTCATAGAACAATCGCAGCTTTGTTTGGCGGTTGTATTATGAGTATATTATTGATTCTAGCTAATGTAGAAATGCATGATGGAACAGATGCCTCATTTCCAAGTATAATTGAATATGTAAGTTGGCAAACAGTTCTTTTTGTCGCGGGAATGATGATTATTGTTTCCATTGCAGGACGGTCGGGAGTTTTTCAATTTATTGCGTTAAAACTCGTTAAATTGACTCGAGGAGAACCATTTATTCTATTTTTCATGTTTTTAGCTTTAACATTTGTGATTAGTTTCGTTTTAGACACAATCACTACCATGTTAGTAATTGCACCATTAACAATTGAGATTTATCAAGCTTTAGAATATGATGCGAGACCAGTTCTTATTAGTGAAGCTCTTGCGGCTAATTTTGGCTCTGTAGGCTCTTTGGTAGGATCAGTTCCAAATATTGTTATTGGAGAAACAAGTCAGTTAACATTCCTAGATTATCTAATTTATCTCGGTCCATTAGCTGTACTTTTCTTTCTTTCATCTGTCCCAGTTTTCTATCTATTGAATCGAAAGCAATTCGATAAAGAACAAAGGGCAGGTATAGAAGGAATCCTATTGATCGATGAATCAAGTGTAATTGATGATCGGAGGATGTTCTGGGTTTCAATCTTTGTTCTTGTCGGAGTTCTAACTGGATTTCTTTTTAGTCAATTTACACCTCTTGATCCCTCTATTATTGCCTTGACTGGTGCTACGTTATTATTAGCATTCTCTGGTGGAACTCCTGAGAAAAGCTTTGAAGACATCGAGTGGTCAATGGTCTTCTTCCTTGTAGGTCTCTTTATTCTTATAGGTGGTATTGAGATACTAGGAATACTAGATGATTTAGCTGATTGGGGAAAACCTTTCTTTGATAAGGACCCAGTTGTGGGAATTGGTATTTCTATTTGGTTTTCGGCAATTCTATCTGCAGTAATCGATAATATTCCTGTTAGCGCTGCTTTAGTTGCAATCGTGTCAAAGATGGAGATTACAGGTATTCAAGGTAAATTCATATATTTTGGACTAATTGTAGGGGCGAATGTCGGAGGTAACTGTTTACCAATTGGCAGCCCGGCTAATATATTAGCAATGAGTTTATCTGAGCGGTTAGATAAGCGTATCACTTTCTTCCAATTCATGAAGGTAGGAGCTCTAATGGGTGTCATCCACCTTATTATAGCTACAATCTATCTTGGAGTCTTATACATTCTAATTACTTAAGATTGTTTTTATATTAAAAAACGGTAAACCAGTTCCAAATGGCTTGACAGACTTACTCATATACTTGATACCAAACTGTACCTTTAAAAGCGTTTAAAAGAAGCTTACAAGATAATTTTTAATAGAAATTCATCTTTTTATCTAAATCAATGAAATTCTAAATAATCAATGAGATGGTTGAAATGACAAAATCAAAGAAAAGGAGAAGTTCTTTGCAGAGTCGATCTCAGACATCACCATCTAATGGAAAAACAGAGCATAATTGTAACAGAACCGACCATAATAAGGAATCTATTGGTCCACAAGACATTAAGACAGCTATTCTATTGTACTCTGGAATTGAAGGAAAAGCATTGGTCGATGAAGTTTCTGATTTCTTTCAAGAGGATCCAGACCTTTTTATTGGTAAACTTGGCTTAATATATTTTACCGCCTTGGGTCAAGGAAATGATTATCATCGTGGCTTTTTTGGACCATTACCAATCCCAAATAAGCAAGATTATGTTTCGTTTGTTTATACAACTATAGTTACTGATCGACAACAGACCGATCCTCGAGCAAAAGGTAAAAGCTATGTTATAGTTTGTTTAATATTTCTCAAATCTGATGTACCTAAGTTCTTGGATCGAGAATGTGTAGAAACAACATTTGAAGACGTTTTCGCGGCAATTGCAGATGTTTCAGAAATTGACCGATCACTAACTAATCGTTTAAAACATTATTTAGTGAAAGCAACCGGTAATTAACATAGATTCCTGTTTTAAAGAAAATTAATCCATTGTATTGTATTTCTCTCGGAGAATTTTGTGTAAAATCTTACCGGATGCTGTTCTTGGCATCTCTTCGTGTGAGATGATATGGATCTTCTTCGGACGTTTAAAGGAAGCGATCTTACCTCGGCACCATTCAATTATATCTTCTCCAGTTGTCGCGGTTTCTCCTGGTTTAAGAGAAACCACTGCTTTCACTGTTTCACCCCACTTGGGATGAGGTACTCCAATTATTGCTGCTTCAAAGACCTTAGGGTGCATACAGAGTAATTCTTCAACTTCTGAAGGGTAAACATGTTCTCCTCCAGTAATTATCATGTTATCTTTCCGATCAACAAGAGTATAATAACCATCTTCGTCTATTTTAGCCATATCTCCTGCACTGAACCATCTTCCTCTAAATGAACTAGCCGTTTTTTCAGGTAATTTCCAATAATAGTCAAACATCATAGGACCACCTGAATATAATTCACCCACTTCCCCAACAGGTACAGGATTACCGTTTTCATCTAAAAGTTCAATAGCATGAGTCCCGATACATTCCCTTCCAATCGATCCGAGCTTTTTCATTTGGTCTTCTGGGCGAAGAATTGTTACAAGACCTGCTTCTGTTGATCCATAGGCTTCAAAAAGTCCGGCATTAGGAAAAAACTTCATAATATCAAGCTTTGTCTGTTTAGTGACAGGAGCGGATGAGCATAACAATTGTTTTATCGAATTAACATTATATTTATTTTTAATGTCTTCAGGAAGATTAAGAATTAAGTGATAATGCGTTGGTATCATGGAAGTAAATGTTATTTTCTCGTTGTCAATTAGCTTGAGTAGTTTTTCAGCGTTAAACTGGGTAGACTTCTGTACATAAACACTAGCTCCAATATACGTAAACACAAACGAATAGAAGGTAGAATTTACATGAAAAAGAGGCATCAAGATTAATCCATAATCATCATGTGTATAACCAAATTCTACTTCATTGATAAGAAAAAAGGCAATATATGATCTATGGGATCTAACTACGCCTTTGGGAATACCAGTTGTCCCAGATGTGTATAATTGAATCCAGGGATCCTCCGATTCCACTTCCACCTTAGGAGGAGTTGGATCGGCTTCAGCAATGATTTTTTCGTAATTTAAAAAACCAGAATGGATCCCTTCTCCAATATTAATATGATTAATTTTTGCTAATTTACTTCTAAAAGTAAGAGATAACTCTGGACGAAATTCTCGCATAGTAGAAACATAACGCTCGTCAACAATTATTGCCTTAGAGTCAGAATTATCGATAATGAATTCGATTTCCTTACCCACTAACCGAAAACTTACTGGTACAACAACAAAACCTGCTTTAGCGGCTGCTAAGTAGATTTCCATGTATTCAATGTGATTGTGACAAAGAACAGCAAATCTATCATTCTTTTGTAGGCCAAGACCTGAAAGAGCATTAGCTAATCGGTTGGTTCGTTCATCCAGCTCGCTAAAAGTTACTTCTCGTTTTGTATCTTTAAGAGCTATTTTTTCAGGACACTTTTGTGCATTAACCTGGAGCATTTCTCCCATATTAAGCCATGGCATTATCTATTCAATTCCCCTATTGATCAAATCTTTTTATGACACAATCGAAGGTGAGAGAATTCTCATGGGAAATTAAGAGAAGAAAGATTGTTTAGTTCTTTTGAATGTTAATCTGAATTTCCAAGTTGTTCTACAAAAGCTTCGATCCGATTTCTTATTTGGGCTCCAGAATAATAGCTTAGATCATTTAGATCGGCGTCGATAACCAAATAAGGTATTGTATTGTCTTCCCGAAGACGTTTTGGCAAACCATAACTCGAATTGGAATTACTTGGACAAGTTTTAGCATTGTGATAGATTATACCATCTATTTGAAACATTTTTGACATTTCTTTGAGATATTTAGTTTTTTCTTCTTCGTTTCTATTAATAAAAATCTCTGTATATGCCTTTGCCATACTTCTTAGAGGATTTTCTGGAAATGAAGAAAACCCATTAAAGATCCATGAATTGCAATAAGTAGAAGCAACAACACATGTCTTTAAATCTGCAAATAATTCTGAAAGTTCTCTTAATTTCCCCCAAATTGGCATTCCTTCCCAATAAATTCGATAATTTTCTGAAATCGCGCTAATTTCATTTTGGACTCGTTCTTTCATCTCGGATAACAGAATTTTATAATACTCTGTAGCAATTGGTTCACCTCGTAAAACAACTGCGGGACCCATGTGAATAGTAGCATCGAAAAAAGTAAGAGGAGATGGTTTTTCTGAGGCAGTCTGTAACACTTGACCCCATAATCGAGTAGTGTTTAAAGACGCTTCAAGAACTCGCTTCATTTCAGTCTTATCATACTTAATTTTCGAAATATTTTCAAGAGGTTCTATTAAATCTGTGTGTTGTTTTTCTTGAACGTTTAGATGATCTTCCGTGATTGAACCTACGCCATGAGGAGCGGTTATTCCTATTAGTGGAACATTTAGTCGCTTAGCATAGAAAGAAAACCATTCTCGGACATCTCTACATTGATTAGTGTGATAAACAAGAACATCAGGTTTTGGTACTCCATCAAGACCAAATCTCTTTAATGGTGTTTCATTTTTTAGAAAAGCACCAATATCACTTGTCAAATACGAACATATCTCAGAACTATATCCAGATGCAACTGCTTCGGGGATATAATCATTTGATTTTCTTGCAGTTCCTATTACGGCTGCATGGTTTTCCGGAAAATGAACGTGAAAACCAAGCGTTTTTAATAATTCCGTGGGACCGACGCTAGTACACCAAGCAACTTTTTCATTGTCGCTCTTAGATGCTTTCCCAAGATCCTCATAGTATTCTGTCATTATTTCTTGTAGATGTTTAGTCGCTTGAATTGGTATTCTCTGTGGCTTTTTTGCATCAGACAAATTCTATCCCAGCTTATTATTGGATCTTGTTTTCTAAATGTTCGCTTGGATTATATTTTCAATTGCTTGATAATGAAGGAATGCTTATCAGGAAAAAAATCTAATCCACAGGATGGATTAAGGAGATCATTAAAATGAGGGGAGAAAATCACAGCTCCAAACTAAAGTTATTATCCTCACTACAGGTACCCTTGAATGAAATAGAAAGTATAAAGGGTACTGAAACGATTAAGCAAACTAAAGCAGATTACTTAACTGATGAATCGAGATATGGTGAAGGGTTTGTTGATGTTATTTATTTTCCCAAAAACGAAGATGAAGTCGCCTCTATTCTGAAAGATGCCTTTGAAAAGACTATATCTGTTACGATAGCAGGAGCTAGAACAGGACTAACAGCTGGGTCAGTACCATGTGGAGGACTCTTAATATCCTTAGAGAAAATGAATCAAGTCCTAGATCTCCGTTTTGAAGAGCAATCTAAAGAATGGCGTCTATTTACAGAACCTGGTGTAACTCTTGAAGAAATTCGGCAATTCATTGAACTGAAACAAACTGATCGAATATCTTTGAAGAATTCTGAAGAACTAGATAATTTTCTAACGATTCCTAATTCTTTTTTCTACCCTCCAGACCCAACCGAGATGACAGCATGGTTAGGAGGGACTGTAGCTACTAATGCCTCGGGTGCAGCTTCATTCAAATATGGTCCGACACGCAAA
>JAEOTI010000126.1 GCA_016839955.1 Candidatus Hodarchaeota archaeon
CATCAAAGCCGTCTTTCTTGAGAGAATTGCGGCGGGGGCCCCATTTCGGACAATACACACTAAACTCAACGGAAGCTTTAAGAAAAGGTTCTAACTCAGGTTGTTCGGGCACAGACGCTTCCAGTTTGAGTCCTGCACGGTAGGTTTTTGTCATTGGGGTTCAACCATGACATTAACCTCCCAATGTAAAAAAATGTCGGGACTTTGTTAGCGAAGTTTTGGAAAATAACTCATATTTTCCTTATTTTTCTATTTTGATTAAACTATTTATCAAATTCTCTTTATTTTTGCTGTTTTCTTGAAGAAAATATAGAAATTCCATAATAATTTCGTTCTTAATGGTTTGAGGGATTAAATTTTATTTTTTATTTTATTTTCGCTAGGTTTAAATTAAAATTAAATGAACATCGTTTCTTAAAAGTATTTGATGACGGATTATGAGGGTACTAGCAATATCTAGCTTTCCACCTCATTTGAGTGGTGGAAGTAAAGCGACCTATTACTTTTTGAAAATATTATCAAAAAATCATAAAATTACCTTAATAACTTACAGAAAATCTAGTATTGAGATTCAAAACATGAAGGAAAGAAGCTTATATCTTTATGGTCGTGAAAACATAATAAGAGGATTATTATTCATGGTTTTTGGATTCTTGGTCGGTTTATTGTCAATAATAAAGGACAAACCTGATATAATTTACTGTAAAAATCTTTCCTCCCCTGGAATTGTCGGATATTTTCTTTCAGTTTTTTCAAGACTACCACTAGTCCTTCATACATCAGGTCCTGATGTACAAAGATTGGATTTGCGAGCAGAACAGGTGGGATGGTTAAGAAAGGTATATTTCACTATTATGACTTACATAAGAAAAAGACAATTTAACAAATCAACTTTTACTATTGCAAATTGTAAAAAGGATTTAATTGCTGCTCGTCATTATTATAAAATGGTTAATATTGGTGTGATTTATAATGGAGTTAATTCTATGAGGTTTTCACCTCCCTCCAGATTTGTAAAGAAAAATTTTAGAAAAAAGTTAGGAATCCCTGTTAATACTCTATGTGTTGTTTATACTGGAAGAGCTGCGCCTCAAAAGAACTTAAAAATTCTTCTAGAGATAGCAGAAGAATTCAAGGACGATTTTTTCTTATTAGTTGGCCCAAAAGAATCAGAAGTGATTTCAAGTAAGAAAATACCATTAAACGTAGGATGTATAGGACCAGTAAGCAATGTCGTTCATTTTCTAAAGGCAGCTGATATTTTCATTCTGCCATCACAGAGTGAAGGTTTATCAAATTCTCTTTTGGAAGCAATGGCTACTGGATTATGTTGTTTAACCTTTGGATCAGGAGAATCTTCTATATTAATTGTTAATGATTTTAATGGTTACATCTGTAACAACAAGGATGAAATGATTTTTCATTTAAAGGAACTCAGACTAGATGAAATGAAAAGGAATAAGATAGGAATTAATGCCCGAGAGACTATTTTACGGGAATTTAACTGGGAAACAAGCGGTAAAGCTCTCGAAAAAGTGCTTCTAAAATCTGTTATCATGAATAAAAAGATTTTTCATAAATGAAACAACAATTTTTCAAGGTTATGTTGAAAAGTATTCTCACACATCACCTCATCGAAAGACCACCAAAGTGCTGATTTCATGCCACAACAGAGGGAGAAATCTTCGAACGGTGAATTGTAAAGAATGAGATTGTTTAATAATGAAAAAGGAGAAATTAAAAAAAGTTTCGGAAGGGGACTCTCGTAAACGATTAAGAAGAGTCGAATAGACGACCCAGCGTACATCAAAGAGTACTGCAAGCCCAAAAAAAACGGAGCCGAGGACCGGTACTATTCGTGAAAGTACCAATACTCTGAATTTCGGTCTCAATAATCTCTTACCCTAAAATCTGACATAAGTTATCAGACACACGACAATTAGTTATATAGAGATAAAGAGTATAAGTCCAACGCTTGGTTGGATCTCGATTGTGTATCCTGATCCTAAACGCTGCTACAAAAGTGGTAGAACTTGTTTATTGAAGCAAATTATAAAATTAATCTAGGATACCTAATTCTTCAAAACGTTTCTCAACTTCTTTTTTAGGGAGAATGTGATTCTTGGATGAATACTCTTTCGCTATTTCACAATCGTGTAACCCTGGGTAATGGTTCCTTCCATCAAGAGGATTGATACCGAAAGGATCTTTTAGGTAGCTAGGGAAAATAATGAAGTCGTTATCTATTATTTTTGTTCTTGAAATTTCTTCTTCTCCTATCAGGACTTCATGAATTTTTTCACCAGGTCTCATTCCAATGATGTTTACTTCAAGATCAGGACGCAAATAATGTTCTTTCATTATGTCTATGATATCTACAATTCGAACTGAATTTAGTTTTGGTACTGTAATTGTCCTTCTAATATTGCGAGAAATTGTTCTGAAAATCAGATGAGCGGATTCTTCTAAGGTCATGAGGAATCTAGTCATTCTCTCATCCGTTAGTAAAAAAGGAAGGCCATTTTTAACTCGTTTCTTGAAAAAAGGAAGCATAGAACCTCTTGACTGAAGTACATTACCATACCTCACGCATAAAAAGCTGGTTGGACTATCTAGTTGATTAGCTCCAATAACAATTCTTTCAGCAAGAGCTTTTGTCATTCCATATACATTTACTGGTTTACAAGCTTTATCAGTTGAAATTTGTAGAAAAAGCTCTACATTATTATTAACATTGAGAATAATGTCAATGATATTTTGAACACCTAATAAATTAGTTTTGATTGCCTCTAGTGGCATATATTCGTATGGTGGAATGTGTTTCAAGGCTGCAAGGTTCAGAACAATGTCAGAACACTGAATAACATGCTTTAAACTAGATTTATCTCGAATATCACCAATATAAAAGCTGATTTTTTTTTGAACTCCTTGATCATTAAGACTTTGTCTTAAAAAATATTGTTTTGCTTCATCACGTGAGAACACAATTACTTGCTTACAATTATAGTTGTTTGAGTTCAACAGCTTATTTATGAGTGTTTTTCCCAAGGATCCAGTCCCACCAAATAAGAGGATTGTTTTTCCTTCAAAAATGTCATCCATGACTCCACTTCAACTCTTTATTCCATTAGATATTGAAATAACACCTGAAAAGAAAAATATTTCTTTCATCTTAAATATTAGATGTTAAGTTATCTATTATAGATAGATTAGAATCTCCTTATAATATTGAAAAATAGCATTTTAATTTGCACACATGAAAAATCATTGAATCTCCTTTATAAAATCAACAATAATATTACCTATCTTGGGGGATTAATCAACAAAGGGTTTGAAATTTCCTTTTTCATAAAAAACCGAGTTACACCCGCTCCAATTACAATTGGATTATTTTTTAATAAGAAAAAGAATTTCAGTCTCGATTATTCCTTTATCATGAAATTGTTCAATTCTGTAATGATTGAAGACCAAACCAAATTTTTTATAACAGCTTTTTGTGTTCAAAATTCTAAACGTGTAAATGGATTATTTAATGATTCATTTGAAAATAAATCATAATAGAACTTTGTAACTCTTCATGTCAAACAAAATTGTTTTTATAAAGAGAGCATATGATCCTATCAGATGAAATATAACAGTCTAAGGTTAAAAGCATGACAATAGAGTCTGACAGATCTCCAATATTAGGTTGTTATTCGATATCTA
>JAEOTI010000794.1 GCA_016839955.1 Candidatus Hodarchaeota archaeon
ATCTGTTCGACCGCGTGGAGAATATTGGCTGAAATTTAATTCATTATGTTCTGGGTCTTTCGATAGAGCTATATCCATTGATTCATATTCCTCAGACGTATCAGGTGGAGACTTTTCTTTTTCTGCTGTCATCGTAAGTCACAATCTCCGCAGTTTATAGTCAGTAATTAAGAGGACATAATGACTTATAAACCTTTCTATTCACCCCTCTACCTATTGGATGATACAACCAATGAATTCCAATCCTTTATTATCAAAATATGTTACTATCAGGCGAGTTGACTTTCATTGGTATGCTGTTTGAATTGAAGTCAGTTCAAAAACTCCTCTATCCACCCCCATTCTGTTAAATTCCTCTGAAATTGCCTCTACTAGTGTTATTTCACCACCGGGGAAATGATCAGTGCACATAAATAGTCTAAAGAAAGCCTCTAGGGATTTGTTAAGTTGAGTTAGTTATCTCAAAAACGAAGCTGATGCCTTTTCATGTCGTTAAACTTGGTGTTTGCATAAATTTTGCTAGTATGTTATCCAACACTTTGCTGGGAGACAAGGCTGGTTTGACGACATTGATATATAAATGAAATCAAGAATGAAAGCTAAAGATCAATCTTTAAGGGAATAATAATCGGGAATAATATTCAGGAATATTTCCTTGCGTCCAGCAACATAGCTTTAAAGATTTTAAAGGGAATTTCTAAGAAAATTCCTAAAGAATCTAATTCTTTTCTTTCCGACTTGGATTGTTTCTTTGATGTAATCTGTAATCAACATAGGTGTTCCTTTAATAGGAACCTCAACTAAATAATCCAATTGCTTGAAAGCTGGAATTGCAGGGTAAACTGTATTTAAACTTATCACTATTCTCTTATTTTTTAGTACCTTTTTTACCCATTCTTGAACTTCAATTGAGCTACATGGGAATTTAAAATGAACTAAAGGATGAAAAGATATATGTAAAACTTTATTATCGTTAGATACCGAGAATTTTGGTTTAGGGATTATTCTACCATTTTTCGGATTAAAACCATAATATTGATAGAGACAGAGCTCAGGAGGAGAGAGATCGCTTGGAGATAAACTCTCATCTTTTACCCTTAAATCATCATCATCGTAACCTAACGTTACCCATTCAATACCTAAGGTCTTACGTTCATTTTTTGAGGCTTTTTTCTGCTCTTCCTCTACAGCATAATTAACCCCAGATGAAAATCTGGTTATTTCTAATATAAGGTTATCTAAATCCTCAAAAGATCGTTCTTCCTTATATTTCAAAGATACAATCTTCTTAGCATCTAAATCGATGTGATACTGAATGTGGGCATCATCGTTTCTTAAGTGGGTATCATAAATCTTATTTAACTCATCTTTTAAACTTACAGGAATGAGAGAGGAAGTGAGAAGTACTTGAACCTTATAATAAACACTTTGAGTATATTTCCTTCCGATTCTTTTTTTTGCTGACGGATTGGTCATTAATCTCGCTTTAAATGGATCATCACTAAATACGATACCTTCAGCCATATTAAGTATATTCTGAAAAAGAAATAAGACGTAAATATTCTCTAAACTGATTCTGAAGAGCTCCATCTTTCTTTTAATAACACTCTCATCGAGAACCTCCTTTGAAGGAGAAGGGGTGAGAGAGGGTTCCGTAATTGTTTGTTGTTTCTGTCTGTGTTCATCTAAATAGTCAATTTCTCGAATCGTCTGCAAAAATTCATAATTTCGAGAAATTGCCAAATGTGGTTGTGAGAAATCCCACAATAGACTAGCGAATTCAGCTATGTCACGTTCTTTCTTTATTTTCTTTATTAACTCTCTACAAAGAAAAAACCACTTATTTTTATATGGTTCATTTGATTCATGACCTAATTTTTTCATCGCATCTGTTAGTAAACTGGAACCATGAAGAATTGAAGGAAGACTATCAGTAGGAATCAATCCTTTTCCTAGCTTCTCTATAGATTCGAAATTGGGACTTTTGCTTGGGTTAGCTAGCATAACCATTAACATTGTTTTGATTGCTTTTTCTAGCTTAATTAAACGATCAAAAAAAGTATAAGGGGTCATTAATTCCTGATAATCACCACAAACTTTGCAGGGAAAGGAATCTAACATAGATACGGGTATATTCTCAGAAAAATCTTTGTGTAAAGAAAAAACTTCACCACAGTCACATTGAAAAACGTTTATTTCTTCAGATTCAATTAACTTGTTAATAGTTCTCCAAAAATTAGGATCAGTGATTCCATGTCCTCGAGTTTTAAACACTCTCTCCAATTTTTCAAAATCAATATCATCTTTATTTTTGAGTAAAACCATTTTCTC
>JAEOTI010000127.1 GCA_016839955.1 Candidatus Hodarchaeota archaeon
ATACACAGAAAATGAAGAAGATGAAGGTGAGGAAATTCCTCCTCAACTTCAAGAAGAACTAAAAGAGATTACATTTTATAATTTCATAGCTCGTATAGATCAACCTCAAGATCCAGTCTTGAATCCTGCTGAACATACAGATTGGAAATGGGGTAGCTTTGAAATTGCTTATAAAATAATAAAATGGGCTGTGGAAAAAAAACTGTTAAGGTTTGTCCATAATTACCTTATTAGCAATCCGATAAAATAAATTTTTTAAATTTCCTTTGAAAACAGAGTCTTAATTCGAAATCATTCTCCCTTACCAATTGAATTTACTTTGTAAGAGATGCTCTTAGAATCGTAAGATTTTCCGTAAAACAACATTATTTAAATCTGATAAATGGCTACAATCATAGATTCTAATAAAATACTCAACAGCCTTGATAATTACTTCTTGTGTGATAAGAGTGCTTTCTTCTAAGATTGATCCTCCGTCTGAAATATTTAATATAATTTCTGAATATGTTTCTAAGTATTCTACCTGGAAATTGCGTAAAGATGGAAAAGGAATCCACATTGTCGATATTTACCCTATAGGAGGATCATGGACTTCCCAAGCTTCTCTCCTGCTTGGATTTGAATCTTCAGCAACTAACCCAGACCAAATTGAAGTGTATTCTCATTTTTATCACTCTCTTCCATATAAATTTGCTATTGCCTTCGTTTTAATTTTTTGTATTCCATTAGGTTTGCTTATGACCTTAGCAAATCCTTTCTTCGGGATATTCATGATAGTCATGTTCTTAGGTATTTTAGTTTATACATACATAGGAAAGAGTAACCGTAAATACCAAGTTGAAAACCTTCTTCAAGAAATTGCCTCTATCCCCTCAATCAACCTGCAAAGAAATACCCCCATTAAACGGATTTATGGGATTAAAGATTAAATAAAGGAAAGAATGTATTCCTAGAAAAGTTCTTTCACTGTAGTAGGGCTATCCCAAGGAGTTTCAGCTATCTGTGCACCAACTGCTGATAATGCATCAATTTTACCTTGAGCTGTTCCTACATTCCCAGATATTATTGCTCCAGCATGACCCATTCTTTTACCTTCAGGAGCACTTTTACCAGCAATATAAGCCACAATCGGTTTTTTCACATTATTTTCAGCGATGTAGGCAGCTACTTTTTCTTCCTCATCACCACCAATTTCTCCTATAAGAACAATAACATTAGTTCCAGAATCTTTAACATAGTAGTCAAACGCTTCCACTAATGTTGTACCACGTATTGGATCACCACCAATGCCAATATAGGCTGAAACACCAATATCAGCATTACCCAATGATTTGGCAATTTCATAACTAAGAGTTCCACTCTTCGCTATAGTAGCTACAGTCCCAAAGTGACACATATCACTAGGCATTATACCTAGCTTTATTTTATCTGGGATTAACATACCAGGGGTGTTAGGACCAATAAGATATAGTCCTTTTGAATGAGCTAATTCCACTAAGCGAAGCATATCAAGTACTGGAACCCCCTCCGTTATCACACAAGTCATATTTACACCAGCGTTTAAGCTTTCTAAAACAGTACCATATGTGAATCGTGCTGGAACAAAAATTATACTTGTATCTACACCACGTTCTTGTACAGCTTCTTGAACGGTATTAAAGACTGGAATACCAAGAACTTCTTGACCACCTTTTTTTGGAGTTACTCCTGCAACAATATTAGTTCCATAATCAAGCGTCAATTCAGTATGAAAAGATCCTTGACCACCTGTAATTCCCTGCACACAGACTTTATTGTTTTCACTAATGTACATCTTAACCTACAACTCCTTTAAGCTTTTCTACTGCTTCCATCATGTCTTGATACGCGTCGATTCCTGCATCGTTTAATATTTTGATCCCTTCAGCTTCTTTAGTACCTGTAAGCCGTATAACCATTGGGGGCGAATCTGGAAATTCTCCTAATGTGTGCAAAATCGCATCTGCTGCAACATCACAGCGAGTAATACCACCATAAATGTTAATTAGAACTGCTTTAGGTTTCATAGTAAAGATAAGTTTCAGAGCTTCGTAAACTCGATCTTTATCAGCACCACCACCCACATCCAAGAAGTTCATACCTGCTAATCCATGTTGAGCTAAAACATCAAGTAATGCCATAGTTAATCCCGCCCCATTAGCAAGAATTCCTATTTCACCATCGAGTTCAACGAAAGAAAATCCAAACTGTTTTGCTGTTTTTTCTAGTTCAGTCAGTTTCTTTTTCTGTAATTCTTGGACGGTTTCTTGACGGAATACTGCATTATCATCGAGAATCATTTTTCCATCAACCGCAAAGATACCTGTTGGTGTTAAAACTAGTGGATTTATCTCTACTAGTTGAGCCTCTTTTTCAGATGCAATCTTCCAGAGCTTGAGAAAAAGATCTGTAGCTGAAGAAATTAGTTCTGCCGAGAATCCAAGCCTTTTAGCGACGTTTTTTGCTACCTCTTCACTTAATCCCTCAGTAAGAGAAACGTTTTCCTTTATTATTGCTTCAGGGCGTGTAGCAGCAACTTCTTCTATGTCAATACCTCCTTCTGAACTAGCTATCAATACAAATTGCCTTCCTGAGGTATCTAAGGCAATTGAACAATAATATTCATGTTCAATGTCAGCTAAGCTCTCAATCAATATCGCTTCAACTCGATAACCAGGTACTTCTCTTGTAAAATAATCCTTACATAATGTACTGGCTTCTTCACGTGTTTGGACAATTTTAATTAACCCTGCTTTTTTTCTACTACCAATAGCAATCTGTGATTTCACTATTGCAGGAAATTCGAATTGAGATAACTTATCATCCACATTTTCTCCTCTTATAATCACTAAACGATTCACTAAGGGGAGATCGAACTCTGCAAATACTTCTTTAGCTTCATATTCTAGCAATCGTATTGTAAACACCTTCAATATAAATTTTAAAAATAAATATGCTAAATAAAAAAGAGAGAAGAATAAGGAATCAGAAACTGATTCCTAAGAATTCACCAATTTTACTAAGGTTCTGATGAGCTTTGTCTGCTACCTTCTGGAAAAGACTATCACCATAAGTGTCGATACCGACAACAAGCGGACCGAATTTTTCCACATCTAAGACCCAAAGACACTCTGGTGTTCCTAAATCTAGCCAATGAACTTCTTTGACTTTTTTGATACCCTTTGAGGCTACAATTGCAGCTCCACCTACAAACGCAGTATAAACTGCTTTGTATTCTTGCATGGCTTTTACAGTACGTTCACCCATACCACCCTTTCCAATAACAACGGGAACTTTAAATGTCTTAATGAATTCATCCTCGAAGATATCCATACGAGTGGAAGTAGTTGGCCCTGCAGCCACGATTTCCCATTCATCACCGATTTGACGTACCACAGGTCCAGCATGGTACACAGCAAGACCTTCAAAATCAATAGGCATCTGTTCTCCCTTTTTTGCCATCTCTAATGCTCTAAGTAAACGATTACTGATTGATTCATTAAAGTATAATATAAAATATTGCTAGGAGAGCGGGAATAATCATTGATACCATGGGCCCAAATTTCACTAGATTTGCAAAAATGTTTGTCTTTTTTGATTCAGATAGTCTGTTTTTAGAATAATTAATCTCGGTATAGGATCCTTCTTTGCAATATTTGAGGAAGACTTTTCTTACTTTTTCAAGGTGTTTTATTTCCTCTTTAGTTGTCATAACTTCAAATAAAATACCTCTGGCCCTTCTAATTACTAAAAAGAAAGAAACAAAA
>JAEOTI010000128.1 GCA_016839955.1 Candidatus Hodarchaeota archaeon
ACAAAACATCAGGAATACTCAATCACAAATTCAAACGGTATTAAATCCACGCATTTTCGATAATATAGCGCCAACATTCAGAAGTCCTTTGTAAACAAGACCTAGTTCACCAAGGCGTAAAGCCTTGTATTGAATCCTTAGTAATCTGTGGGGATTTTTATAAAAACGTTTAATAAAATCATTCTTTATTTCTGATATTTCTTCTGATGAATAATTGGATGTTTTTTTATCAGCACGGACAAAAAGTTCTGATTTTTCAATTATTCCTTTTTTAACAGCATTTTTCCATAGCTTTGTGTCTACAACGTATGTTAAATCGTAACAACTTATTAAGTCTAGAGGCACGTTATTGAAATATTCCAAATTTTTCTTAATGTGTTTATCTGTTTCAAACGGAGCTCCTATTATGAAAAATCCTACTGTTATTAAACCTGCTTGATTAGCTGTTTTTATTGCTTCGATTCCTTGCTCTACTGTCGTTTTCTTGTTATAAAAGTCAAGTACGTCCTGATTAGCGCTTTCAATTCCAAAAAATATTGCAATGACCCCTGCTTTTCGCATTTTCTGAAACAAATTAAAATCAGCCGAGTCCACTCTTCCTTGAACAGCCATCTTTGTGTTTATCTTTTCTAAGATAATTTTATCCATGATCTCATGAACCCTTTTTTTGTTAAGTAAGAAATTGTCATCACCAAAAGCAATATACTTGTAACCTTGTTTTACTAGAGATTTTAACTCCGCAACTACATTATCGACACTTCTTTCACGGTATTTACTATATAACATACGAGCACAAAAATAACAATTAAAAGGACACCCACGTGTACTCATGATCCAAGCGAGATCTAGTCGCGCATTACCAACATATCCGTACTTTTTCTTGTCTATTAACTCCCATGCAGGGAATAAACTAGAATCCAAATTATTTCTTTTCATGACACCTGAATTCTTAACCAACTCCCCGTCTTTCTTATAAATTAGCCCAGGAATATCTTCTAAAGGTTGTTTTGTCTCAATTAAATGGAGGATATGTACAATGTATCCTTCCACTTCTCCAACACAGGTAATGAAAGAACCTTCAATATATTCTTGAGTAATGTTGCAGTGAGGCCCACCACACAGAATAACTCCTTTGTTATTCACCTCCTTAATATCCTGTATAATTTGTTTAACATTATTAATTGTAAGAGTATAGCAGGTTATTAAGAAGAAATCTTGGACTTCAATAATTTTCAAAAATTCCTTCCTTGATAATTTATCAACATTTAGATCAAGGAATTTTACGTTATAACCTTCTCTTAGTAGTGGAGAGCCAAGATAGAGTAATCCAAGGGGAGGAGATAAGCCTTTAGTCGCTTTCCATTTTTTTCCAAATGTGTATTGTGCGATTGGCACGTGTAAAAGTAATATATTTTTACCTGGATCTTCTTTCAAAGTTACTGTTCCCCTCAAAAAATTGTAATAATAGTAATACAGATTTTTTCTGAGATCCTGCAAATTTTCTTAGTGAGCCATGTGTGATAAAAAAGCACCCTGGGTGCCTTTGTTCATTATATTATTCTAATAACCTTCTTGTTGTCAAACATCTAGGCCGAATGGCCAAATATCCTGTTCTTGAAGAATTATAAGAGCTCGCTCTAAATCTTCTTGTGAAATGAGTTTTGTATTGTCAGTTTTCTTCTCTTCTATTATACAAGATGCTAAGTATCTAGATCCTGAAATCAGCTCGTTTAAGGTCTTAGTTTCACTAAAAATTTCTTTCTCAACCTGGTTTACTATATCAGGGTTAAAAAGAAAATTAATAAGTTCATCTTCAACAGCTTTTTCTACTTCAAGTTTTAATCTATGGGTTTCTACAGCATACATGAAAGCATAGATAGTATTATCCAGTTGGGTCTGAATTTGAGCACGTAGGCGACGCTTTTTGCGATCCTCTTTCTTCCGTCTTACAGATTCTTTCTTAGACATTTTCTTTTCAGTCATGTATCTCACCTCAAGTTAGGGGAGGTTGCGTGTATCGAATTCAACCCACAGAGGTAAATGGTCTGATATGTGGAAGGATAATCGCTTTTTGCTAAGTTTCCGTTTCTTCAGAACATGATTAACGAAATTAAAATAACCAGCGTTCTTGGGTATCAAAGAAAGAGCAGGCAGTTTATCTTCACCTGAAAACCAAGCTATCTGGTCATAATATTTATTTTTCTCAGGTTTGCCTTTTTTACTGAAGATTGTTCTTGGAACCTTCTCTAATTTCTTTGCTGGACGTAATCCAGTGGATATAAAAGCTTTGTAGAGCTCATCATCTTTATGATCGATATTGAAGTCACCTAGAGCGATAAGATTATGATCCCATGAGTTCAAGTCTAATGCCCAGTTTTTGAGCCAGTTTGCGATTTCGAAGAGTTCGGGTTTTCTTTCTAAGGGATCTTTACCATAAATGACATGAAGAGTAACTAAAACAAAAGTTTTAATACCAGATTTGAAACCTACAGCAAAAGGGGTACGAGCAAACTGCTTATCAAGCGTATATTTGCGACCTTTCTTTGGATCTTCTGGGATAACCAATTCGCAAGCAAGTCCGGAAAGTTTCACCTTCCGTGTATCAAAGATAAAAGCCAACCGTTCCCCATTACCTCGATATCCCTTAGTATCATCTGTAATTAAGAAATGCCAATCAGGTCCCAAGCATTTCATTAAGTGACGAAAAGCCCTAAGATTCGATTTGAGTTCTTGGATCGCAATCACATCGAAGCGTGAGATAATTTCTCCGATACATAATAATGAGTGAAGATCACGCTTCGGACAATCTTTTGAGGATGACCTCCACTTTTTAGTTAGATCCCCAAAGTGTCGTATGTTCCATGTGGCAACTAAGAGATTACAGTCAACCGCTTTGGAGGGGATTTTATCTAGCTTCAAACGCAATTGGGCGAGCTCGTCTTTAATCTCATCAGGTGGATCATCAGTAATTTCAGGCAAAATTCTTCCTACTCTTATCTTACAATCGAAGAAGCTAGAATTGCTATTTTGGTCTTAGCTACCTAGGATTATCAACAGCAGTGTTTTCGATAGTTTCTAAATATCAAACATTATTGGATTAAGCTATCAATCAATCCATTTAGAATATTAAAAGCACAGCAGCAGTAATTATAAAATAAATAGAGGCACAAATTCAACATAAATCCAGTATCAATAGTGAATTTCTAGAATGAGCTTGTGAAAATAGCTATTCTATTATAACTAATTTTGAGATACTTGAACCACTGAAAAGTGTCTATTTCCTGACAAAAACACTTTTTCACCTTTCAATAAAGGTCTGTTCAGAGTTTATATTATTATTGTACAAAAATTGATAGGAAAAGGCAGGTTTGACGGCTTTTTCAAGAGATTGAATATGAAAAAAAGAATCCACATTTTAGAAATATCTTAAATGTAAATGTTTGATGCAAATTTTCTTTAGGACAAGCAAGTTTTTATTTTAGTTAGATCCAATTTTTCAAAGGGATTTGAAGAGACCTCTATAATGATAAACATTTAAACTATTAATCAAAAGAAGATTTCTCCTTTTCTAGAATATTATCCCTCTGTTATGGTTACTGCACTTGGAGGGGGAATAACAACAGAATTAGGTCGAATTCTTATGTGAACAGGAAGTCATCTCGGTTCTACTAATCTATGGATTATATCGGCCGATTTTTTTGGTTTGTCGATAAGTTAATTATGAACTCAGAAATCCTGTTGAACAAATTACCGTAGCTATTTTATATAACTAGCGGGATAATTGAAAAAGGTGGAGGTGTTTTTTTGGAAGAAGGTGAGTATAAAGAACTAGTAGAATCTGAAAAAGTTTTATCCAAGCTCATAGCAGACCGAAAAGCGTTTGAAAATGTTCTCGAAGCCTATAAAGCTAAGGATGTCAAAAAATTCCACAAAGAACTGGAAAGATTGGATCTTGCAGAATTTTGTAGAATTATTTGTATTTGGATATGCCGATGGATATACATACCATTCTGTAGGTTAGTGTGTCGCGATTTACCGCTAGTCAAGGCTAAGGGTATTGAAGAGATGTACAAGTTCGGCGAAATCTCAGCTAGGATTATCAAAGACAGAAAAACATTGGAAAATCTAATTGAAGTTTATGAGAAGCAAGATGTTGAACAATTTCAGGTCATTCTGAGAGAGTTAGAACTACTTCCTTATTGCATTCTTGTATGTGACTGGATTCGTGTTCTCATATGCAAAAGATATTGTAGAATCTTATGCTAGCTACTTAGAATGAGGAAAAAATTTAGGAAAAGGAATAACATAAAAATTTATAAATGGACAAAAAAATACCAGTCAAAAAACGGAGAAATCAAAGGAATAATATTCTCATATGAAGTTTTTTTCGAAAAGATCCCTTCTTTTATCATCTTGTATCATAAATGTCTGAATAAGAAAATGACCCAAAATATAGGAGGTCTTATCAAATTTCTACTTAAGTTTCTTCATGATTTAATAGTAATCTTTTAAAAAAAGAAGGTTGATCAGAGCAATACAGCTGTATAGTATTGTCTTCAGTATTTCTCTTAATGTAGAAATAGTGACCTGTGACATAGTGAAGGATTCGTAATAAATCCCTGATATACTGGGAACAGAACCTCACTTTCGGTGTAAATAGTATAGAATCATTGAGTATTGTAAAATCATCGAATAAATAAATGGGAAGAAGTAAGAGACGCATTCCTACTTCTTCAGAGAGAATCGATGGAATCCACATGTTTATTGCTCATATTTGGTCGATTGCATATGCTGTATTCAAATATTAATTCAATCCCCCACCACCAGCTCCGTCACCTGGTGGAGCAGTTCCTGCAACGAGACCAAGTAGAAGAAAACTAAGCCATAAGATCCATGGAATTGCTTTCATTATCCATATTCGACTAGGGAGGTATTTTTTTATTGGCATTTTATCACCTCACCCCCCGTCCTTCATATAAAGTTCAAAAACAACCACCGAATTACATTTCAACATAATTTAAAAAAAAATGGTGAAAAACTAACTTTCTAGAAGAAATTACCAAGTATAACCAAGACAATATCAGTTGAGATCTATCTATTACCGGATTGGTACAATTACGAGGCAAGTTTCCTAAGTAGTAATTCTTATAACATATAGTACTTAAAGGGGATCTAGATCGTAACATTCGACATGAAAGGGGAAATGGATGGTATTTCAAAGACAACCTTTTTATTTGGAGGAGAACGAATTATTATCCAGTGAGGTTGAATCCTCTTTTTTTAACGACCTCATTGAATACTTTTCCATCATCAAACATCACGCTCCCGATGATGTTAAAAAAATCCTTCAAATATGTGAAAAATTATTTAAACCTTATACAAAACCGTTTTATGAGAAATGGGCATCATCGAATCTTGTTGAGTGGAATTCGGAGTATGAAAGAGATTATCATTCATTTATCCTGACCTATCACGGGTATAAAATACTTCTCCCCCATAGATTGTTGATCTTTGAAACACTACAACCAAATAATAACATAATTGAGCAATTAAAAAAAGCTAAACATACGAACTATTTCTTTTTCACACTTAATAAAATCCAAAGAGGATTAAACCTTCCCTTACTCTCTAATGACATTAAGATTATTGATGCTTTCATGAATCCTCTAATTAGAAACAAGATTGCAGCGATACCTACTAATCGTCAAATAGCAACTTTAACACAGTGTAGTGAGAATACTGTCTCGAGACGACTTGAATATCTAATCAATCGAGCCATGTTTACAAATAAATATCGGATCAATATTGCTCGATTAGGGTATTATACCTCAGCGATAGTACATCTTGAACATTTCGATAATATACCCCCTGATATAGAACCATATTGTCTTGTTGATGTACCCATAGATTGGGGGGAAATGATCGGAAAAGTTAAGGTTTTACAAGTCCCCTACACTCAAAAGAATCGTATAAAAGAGATTAAAGATTATTTTGAGCCTACGTATGAGATAACATTGACGAAAAGTTATATAGGATGGAATTTAAGTAGCTTAACCTCTGATGTTAATAGCAGGTGGTGTATCTTACCACCTATTTTTCTAGGTGACAGGTGGTTTGATACCCTAATCGCAGATGGAGGAGGG
>JAEOTI010000129.1 GCA_016839955.1 Candidatus Hodarchaeota archaeon
ACGCTTTTTTTTGTTTTTTTTGTGTAATATCCTCAAATACACCATAGGCATGGGAAACGCCATCCTTTTCTAATAATGAAAAAGCTCGATCATGTAACCAAATCCAATTTCCATCTTTTCTTTGAATACGATATTCATCATCAAAACCTTTTCCTCCAAAAAGTCCTTGATAATTACGTTTCACCTGCTCAACGTCTTCCGGGTGGATTCTCCCAAACCATAGCTCTTCTCCCTTTTCATAGATTTCCTCTGGAGTGAAACCATAAATTTTTTCAACATTTGGACTGATAAATACTGTTTTACCAATTGAATCAGTCATCCAAGTTACAACTGGAATATTTTCTATCAGTGATTGAAACTTTTGTTCACTCTCTCGAAGTGCGTGTTCTGCGTGTTTGCGTTCAGTTATATCTCTTCCAATAGCACATATACAATCCTTTCCTTCAGGACCCTTTATTTTTACTCCTGAATATTCGAAAGGGATTTTTTTTTCATTCTTGGTTATTAGAGTCAATTCAACAATTGTGTGACCTTTTTCTAACACATCTTTAGTAGCTTGTACAAGTTTTGGATATTCCTGTAAGGGATAATAGTCTGCTGGTACTTTCATTTTAATCTCTTCAGAGCTGTAACCACTTATTTCTTCAAAAGCTTCGTTCCAACGAATCGCACGTCCATCTTTTGAATCAAAAATGTAATATGTGTCATTTAGTGAGTTAATTACATCTTCAGTAAAGTCCATCTGCACTTTTAACGCTTTTTTGGCCTGTTTATGACCAATTGAAATTCTAATAGCATGAGTTAACTCACCGTATAGACTGTTGATGTCTCCTCCTTTCATGATGTATCTATCTGCACCCAGATTTAAAGCCTGCATAGCTACTTCTTCTCGTCCACGCCCAGTGAACATGATAAATGGAATGTCATTACCTTGAGCTCGTAGCTCTTTCAGTAATTCGAGACCGTTCATCTCTGGCATTACATAATCACTAACAATTACGTCCAAATGGTTCTCTTGCAACTTTTTGAGAGCATCAATGGCAGAATCAGCAACTGTAACATTAAAATCTGGATTTAGTTGTTCCAGGATTACTTTTGCCATTTCTAACAGATCTGGTTCATCATCCACAAACAAAATCCGTGTCAAAAATCTCCCCTCATAATATATGAGAAAAATACCTATAGTAAGTTAAAATATTTAACTCAATTTGTTCGTTAGTTTTCTAGCAATCCGACAGAAATGCCTTTAGACGAAGATATTCATTATTCAGGGACAAAAATCTAAATCAATTTCTTCAACACTCTCTGTCTCTCTGCCGTTCTTTCATATTCACACTAGTAGAACAATACAGAAAGGTAGTTAGTGAATGGATGCATGGCTTCTAAGCTGCACACCAACAACTGAAGGTGTTCAGACAACATGGGTTTCTTCACAGACATCTATCAATGCTCTTTTCCCCTTCCAACGGTCATTTTATGTCGTTCCTCATGAAGATGCTACACAGAGACAGTTAGAATCTCATCCAGAAGTTGAACAAGTCATTCAGGCAAAACGGTTTGTTAGTATCCATGATTGGAAGCTTAGAGATGTCTTGCGTGTCTTTACATCCCCCACTGTTCTACGACGGGTTTATCTTGACGTTAGGGATACGATTAGGGGAGAACTATACAACACTGATCAAAGCATAACACAGGAATTCTGTTTTGAAACTGGACTGTTTCCTTTTTGTAAAGCAAACATCACTGTTTCAAATGGTCGCCTAAAGGATTGGAAATTGCTTGACGCTGCAGAAGCACTCGATTTCGATCTTCCGGAGTTACGAGAGCTCTTCCTAAATGTTTCATTTTCTGATGTCAATCCTGAAAGGAGTCATGTCAAGGCTGTTCATTTTGAAGCAAACGGGGAAAAATGGACGGTAGAAACTCTATTGGAATCAACAACCATTGAGGAAGTAGTTCAAGCTGTCTCTGAATATGATCCGGACGCCATTGTGACTGCTGGTGGAGATGCGGATCTATTTTATTTTGCGCAAAGAGCCAATCACTGTGGGTTGGGTCACCTATCCTTCTCACGAAATGATTACCCGTTCTCAAGAACTCGTCGAAAACTTCAGGGAACTTCATACATAACATACGGAAGGGTGGTCTATTCAACATCCCCATTCTACCTGTATGGTGGTCGAGTACACTTTGATCTTGAGAATTCCTTCTTTTGGGGGGGAGGAGGTCTTGAAGGCATTGCAGAAGTCGCGCGAATGGCCTGTATGGATATTCAGAAGGTTGCGCGAGGGACAATTGGCACGTCACTTACCGCTATGCAAATTAAAGAGGCATGGAAAGATGGTATCCTAATTCCTTCTCGTAAAGCCGACGTTGAACGGTTTCGTGGGGCAGACACCCTTCTCATGAACGATCGTGGGGGCTTCATCTATTCTCCTGAAGTGGGAATCCATGAGGACGTTATTGAACTTGATTTTCAATCGATGTACCCTCAAATTATGGTTAGACATAATATTTCTCCAGAAACCGTGAATTGCGGTTGTTGCACCTCTGATGTTGTCGGAAAACCAGTTCCGGGCACTCAGTACCATACCTGCGAGAAAAGGTTAGGCATTGTCCCTCGAACTCTCAAGCCAATTCTCGATAAACGAACGTACTACAAGGCTCACAAGAACATTAAAAAGTATAATCAGCGTCAAAAAACGCTTAAATGGATTTTAGTGACCTGTTTTACACCTAATACTATTGTTCCTGTTTACACAAGAGGAGAATTAAGACTAGTCAAAATAGGTCCCTATATTGATAAATTGCTCATGAACGAAATAGATTCGGACGAGAATGCTGTTGTCGGCGTTAATGAATCATTCAAGACAACATTCAATCCTATTAAAAGAGCATTTCGTTTGAAGAGTCCATCTAAGCTTTATAATATATGCTTAGAAACTGGACGGGAATTTACGGTAACTAAGGACCATGTTTGCTATGTATTATCGGATGGGTATCTTCAGAAAAAACCAGCTGAGAGGATTAAACAAGGAAATTTTCTCCCAATTATGCTAAAAATGCCCAAAGTCAACACAAAAACTAAAATAAATGTGATTTCTCGGCTTCTGGAGATTACTTCAGGCGTTGATCTGGATAAGTGGAGAGTTTATGGTCCATACCTCGATTCATTCATTCTGAAGAAGAAAAAGGTAATCAAAGAGCATATGGATGGCGTACACAGTTCAGGTGCAATTCGAACATGGTTATTGGCAGGGTTTATCCCACTCCGCTATTTTTCACTTCTTGGCGTACCAGAAAATCAGTGGGACGACCTCAAAGTAGGTTATGGACGACGTGTAGGGGGTAAAATTCATTGGCTCCCTGCTCACCTCGAAATTGATCGTGACTTAGGATTCTTCCTAGGTTATTTCATTGGTGACGGTAGTGCAAGACCTACATTCATTCGTTTGAGTGTTCACTCAGATGATCTAGATATAGTAAGTTGGTTTGAACAATTCTTCGAAAACCGATTTGATCTCTCAATTTCTAATCGAAAAGAACCTCACACACGTATGTTTACTTTACAAATCAACTCAGCAGGACTTGTTCGAATTCTGACGGGAGTTCTTGGAGTTCCAAGAACCCGGAGTACTGGAAAGCTTAAAGTGCCTTCTCTTATCCTCAATGGATCAAGAAAAGCTAGAGTTGGAT
>JAEOTI010000130.1 GCA_016839955.1 Candidatus Hodarchaeota archaeon
CCCCAAACTTCATATACTTCCTCACCCATATGAAGTCTCTACCCTAAATGAATAATCCCATATCTAAAAACTTCTTTCTCTAAAACTACAAATACTACTAACACATTTTTCCCAGTAGCTTTATGTGCAGCGATTAACTGTTTAGTGACTGGGATATCTGAAAGGAAAAAGTCATCGGGATATGCAACAATGAAAGGGTCATTACCCACAAAGGATTTCGCGAGAAGAATTGCATGAGCAGTCCCTTTCATTTCTTTTTGACGAACAAATTGGATGGAAGCTAAATTTTCAGCACTTTTTAGCAATTTTAGCTTTTCAGAAGCTTTATTCTTTGTGAAGATGGCTTCAAGTTCAATCTCTTTGTCAAAATAATCCTCTAAGGCTTTTTTCCGACGAGAAGTTACGACTTGGATATCGGTTATTCCTGATTCAACAAATTCTCTAATAGTAAATTCTATGGTGGGTACATCAATAACAGGGAGCATTTCTTTGGGGATAGTTTTTGTAACAGGAAGAAATCGTGTCCCATAGCCTGCAGCAATAATGACGCCCTTCAAACATTCATCTCCATTATGAAATAATGAAGGAATAAAAAGAAGAAAAACTCTTTCTTCTTCAGATAGGAGATCTGAAATAATAAGGAAGAAAAATAAACAAACAACTTCCGAAATTAATTGAAAAGATATAAACAATAAACTGTATAAATCTCTATTAGGAGCTGAAAAATTCGCCCCCAAAGTGTCCGGATTGTAATAGCGCAATGAAATGGAATACTCCTTTTTACACATGTTTAAGATGTGGTCTATCACTTAGACGCCATGAGCTAGAACGAATGCAGGACAAGATTCGCGACGATTTATGGGAAGCCAGATACGGCCAAAATGAAGATGATAAATCTAAAAAGCGACGTGAACTTGTAGAGTGGTATTTGAGCGAGAAATGACTACAAATTTCATACATTACAACTGAAAATCTCATGGATTGCGAATGCGAGACGATTTCAAGGGAGTAAATCCACACAACATCAATGACAAGTATGAGTCCAAAATCTTTCTATATCTTATAATTCAGGACTCAATTATTCTACTAAATGCTTGATAAAGTATAGATCATAACTCAAGATCCTCATCATCAGCTAAAAAACTTCCGTGGGGCTTTTCTAATCATTTCCATACTTTAATTAATGTTGTTCTCGTGCTCTATATTTCTTATACTTGTTGAAGTGATAAGAAACCCATCATCGTCAAGAATACGAGGAATCACCACTAATGTGAGAGGACGGATGTTGTTTTTCTTTCTAACTTGATTAATCCTGACACCCTCTTGAAAAGATTCCTCACTTACAATCATCGCATCAGCTTCATGCTCTGTAGCTCCTCCCCATTTATCATCGATTGATATTATAGTCCAGTCAGATTTGGATTTCTTTAGAAGATAATCCTCTATTGCTTTCTGTCTGATTTCATATGACTGAATTTTTTCAATAAATTCCTTTTTTGCGACATGTTCAAGAAAATGAGGGGATGTTATCCCAATAAGAATATGATGACCAAGAGAATGAGCAATATCCATCAGGAACTGATGACCCTTATGGAATCTATCAAAAGTTCCACCAATAATAATTCGATCAAATTTTTTGGGATTCAAGGTTTATACCAAGAAAAAACGTAATAACGAACTTGATTATTTGGTAATACAGTTCCAATAACGTATCGTTTCCTAACTGATGTTGCAAGTCGTCCAGCTCGCACTAGGTCAATTGATTTAATCACAGAGCCTCTTGGGAAAACTTGAACTAGAAAAGGTGCATGATCTATACCTGGGCCACGTTGATACACACTAAAATCAGATCCAAATTTTAATCCAGGACGTGGAATATATCGAAGGCTCCGAAGATCTGAATATACTGTGAATAAATCATCAAAAAGGTCTAAACAGGATTTAAATAAGTGATGTAATTCCTCTGTATTGAGAATGTTGTCTCTATGAGAGATTTCCAATATTCCATGCACCTGGAGGAATAATGCTTCTAGTAGGTTTAATTCAAGAGGTCTCATAAATCGTAAAGTTTTTGGTTTTCGAATTCCAGAAGGTTTTCCAAAGTATCCAAGCTGAAAGAGTTGTGATGCATCTTCATGATCCCAAACAATAACATGTGTCCCAGTGAAGGTCGCTTTGAACGGTTTATTTAAAACATTGTTGAATTCTGGGACAATCTTAGGTTCCAAATAACAATCCACCTTGGCACAGGTACTTTGTAATCAAGAAGACTTTCAGTTTATTCAAAATCCTCAATTTTAAAAAGAACTCCTGATGAAAATGAAAATAGAGGAGTGGAAGATTAAACGTGAGACTGGGACCTATCACTGTTATATTATTGACAGGACTACTGATCTGGGCGTGTACCGTGCCGCAAACATCCGCTGAGATGAACGGCAATTCCTTAACAACTTCCAAGGCCTCTAAGGTAACAGAATATATACCAGCCCTCGTTGTGACCAAAATTATTTCACAAACAGAAATTAATCTTAACACTCGGGTTTTGATTCAAGTATTCCTAAAGAATGTTGGAGAATGTGATGCAGTAGATATTACGATTGAAGACTTGGAGATTCCAAACACCACATTTTCTGTGATAGGTACTACTGAATATTCATTCAATCGAATAGCTGTCAATGAAACAAGAGCAGTCGCCTATTCTCTTCAACCCCTTAGAGAGGGTTATTTTTCTCTAGGTAGTTCAAATGTCACTTTTTATAGTGATGAAGGCTACCAATATTTTGCACAATCGAATTCGATAGAATTGTTTGTAGTTGAAGCAGAAGATGTAAAAAAAGGAGAAGATTATGGATGGTATAATGTTCTTAGTGTTACTTGTCTTGTTTGGATAGTTCTTCTTATTTTACGAGGATTTCTGGTTTTAACATCACCAAGGAAATAAGGTGGCTAAGGAGTCACGGAATTGTCAGATCATTCCATCATCTCTGAAGGAAGACATTTTATTTTCTTTGGGGGAAAAGGAGGAGTTGGAAAAACTACAATGGCTGCAGCAACAGCGGTTTATGCTGCTGAACTTGGAATAGAGACTTTAATTCTTTCAACTGATCCTGCCCATTCACTTTCTGATTCATTAGATCAACGAATTGGTGGAGAAATAGTAAAAATATCTGGGATTGACACAGATTGTTTATATGCTCTTGAGTTGGATCCTGAAAAAGCTGTATCAGATTTTGGTGAAGTGATAGCAGCACAAGATTCCGCAGGGGCACTGGGTCAACTTTTAGGAGAGGGAGATATGCTAAGTATGAGTCCACCAGGCGTAGATGAGACAGTTGCATTTAGCAAAGTCCTTGAATTTATTGAAAAAGCACCTTATGAATTGGTAATTTTTGATACTGCACCAACAGGTCATACATTAAGGCTTTTGTCACTACCTGAAGTAATGGATAGTTGGTTATGGAAAATTATTAGTATGCGACATCGTCTTTCTTCTACATTGGGGGGAATTAAACGAATGGTCTTTGGAGGGAAGAGTGATAGTAGCGATGAAGGTTTAAAATCCCTTCAAGAAATGCGAGAGCGAGTAAAAGTTGCACGAACACATCTAACGAATCCTATCGAAACAAATTTTGTAGTTGTAACCATTCCAGCGCTTATGGCAATCTATGAGACTGAGAGGTTAGTTCGTGCTCTTTATGAATATTCTATACCCGTAACCCATTTACTAGTGAATCAAATACCTCCTAAAAACCCAACATGTCAATTTTGTGCAAATAGAAGTCATATGGCAAAAGATAACTTAGAAAAGGTGCGAACTCTGTACGAAGATTTCGTACAAATAGAAATTCCAACTTTTGAATATGAAATCCGTGGAATTGATGCACTAAGAGAACTTGGGCAAGGATTGCACGAATAAAGGAATATTTTACTTATTTACAGAGCTGTAGGCAGAAAATGTAGTTTTAATTCACCAACGCAAGCGTTCGAGCTTTGATTCTTTTTTTGTATGTTTTTTGATCTTCCGATAATGGTCTTTACACAGGTTAACCCGCCTAGACCGTCTTTTAGCTTTTGTAAGTTTCAAGTTTTCTTTAGTTAAGGCATCTGAGATTTTTTGTTCAGATAAGGATCGTTCAGAAGTCTCTTCACAGTCATCAACGTCACATTTTACCATTTTGTATTTCAATCTCCTTTGATTTACAATTATTCAATAGGAGTTAACACTATTTTTCCAGGGCTGGGATCGTACCAAAACGATTTGTATGGAATCCGTGAAAGGTTTAATCCTCTCATTTTCTTTATTTGTAAGATAGCATCGTGCTCTTCTTCAGTACAACTTAAGCTGATTACACCATCAGCATAATGTTCGATTGCTTTAACAATAGTAGGCTCATGAGCATCACGATGAAGAGTTAGTAAACTAGATGTGCCACGTTGCTTGTCAGTAGCAATTTTATGCTGAAGAAATGAAAGAGGTGGTTTTAAACTGTCAGAAACTAAAAGGATAGTAGAGAATGAATCAACTACACCTCGAATAGCTTGTTGTCGTACATGTAAAAGTGCTCGACGAATCGTATCGGCAATTTCACGAGGCTGTGAAAGATCCCTAACGAAACCTTCTCCAGCAGCAGCTGATTGACGGATATCCTGGTAACCAAATGGATTGGAAAACCCATCTAAGAAAACAAGTCGTCTTGTCTCTACAACAATCTCATCAATATCAAAGGTTACTAAGAGTGCTCGATATTCATCATAAAGTCGCTCAGTACTTAGAATATATCCAAAATCACCAGACCTTAACCCCTCTGCAAGGAACTGAATCAATAAATGCCCGTTATCTACACCTATCTCATCTTCAAGAATAATAACTGAACCTCTAGGAATACCGCCACCTAAGGCTTCATCAAGGAGATCAATTCCAAAACGACAAAGATCTGGTTGTGAGGGACCTGCATAAGCCACATTTTTTTCCTCCGTATTTTACTTGCAGAATTTGATGATTTGTAAAAAATACTTCCTTAATAAATTCTAAATGTGAGTTCTATCTTTTAGAATTATTTTTTTAAGTGCGCTTTTATTTGATTTGTTAATTTAGAAAGAAAAATGAATAAACTTGAAATTGTATAGGTGTAACAAACATTTTGGGAGCAAAACCTTGAAAACCATAGAATTGTTCGGTATTAGATTGCCTATAGTCCAAACAGGCGATTCTTTAGTAGATTTGTTTTTAAAGACTATTGAAGAAGAACCAAATTTTCAATTAGAAAACGAGGATGTTATAGTAGTCGCAAGCAAGGCTATTTCAGCCTCAGAAGGTCGAACTCGCCTGTTAAATTCTATTCAACCAAGTAATAAGGCATTAGAACTAGCTCTTTCTAGTGATTTGGAACCTGAATTCGTTGAAATAGTTCTTGAGGAAGCTGAAGAAATTGTTGGATCGGTTCCGGGTGCAATCTTAACTCTAAGAGAAGGTATTGTACAGGCTAATGCAGGAATAGACAAAAGTAACACTCCTAAAGGGACAGCAATATTACTCCCAGCATCACCCGAAAACTCTGCAGTGAATTTCCAGAAAAAAATAGAGAAAATGACTGGGAAAAAAATAGCGGTAATAGTTTCTGATAGTAGAACAACGCCTTTACGACGAGGGACCTCTGGTGTAGCTTTAGGAGTTGCCGGGTTGATTCCAGTAATAGATGATCGAGGAAAGCTCGATTTATATGGAAATCAAATACGAATCACTTGGAGAGCTGTTGCAGATAATTGTTGCTGCTCTGCTCAACTTTTAATGGGAGAAAGTAATGAACAGACACCAGTAGTAATTATTAGAGGATTGTCATTTGATAAAGAAGGGACCGATAGTATGCAGATTAGCCCTGAGGAATGCCTTTATTTTGGAACAATTTCAGATTTTAAATCAGCAATTCAGAAAAGATAGGATTTCTTGATGTGTTCTTTTAATGGAAATAATTGGTAAAATAGGTACAATCAAAGTTGGTGATAGGTATCCTATTAGACTCGTAGGAATTGTTAATCTTTCACCAGAGTCTTTTTATAAGCAAGATGTTTCTCCAAAAGGATTAGAACAGATTATTTCTGCTCATATTGAAGAAAATGCAGATGTATTAGATTTAGGGGGGCAATCAACCGCACCAATCCAGATTTATGGTCACTCAGTTCGGGTAGGCTTAGAAGAGGAACTTCGAAGAGTGAAAATAGGATTTAAGATACTCTCGGATTTGAATATATCATCAATTCAGATATCAATTGATAGTTTGCGTTCAAAGGTTGCGGAATATGCACTCAATAATGGTGCTACTATTGTGAACGACATTTCCGGGTTAAAAGCTGATGAAAACATGGCCAAAGTAATTTCAGATCACAATGCAAGCCTTGTAGTGATGGCAACTGATAAAGAACCCGGTGATGTTTGGACAATAGAATCAATTATTAAGGCTCTTCAAGAAAGCGTACATCGTGGTATCAACGCGAATATCGAGCCTGACAGAATAATGGTCGATCCTGGAATAGGAAGTTGGGGAGGTCGAGCATTTCATCATGACTATACAATATTGAACCAGCTCGGAAATTTTCGAGAATTAAAAATGCCAATTTATGTTGGTGTTTCAAGAAAATCTTTTATTGGAGCTATACTTGAGAAACCGCCAATTGAACGTCTACAAGGATCACTAGCAGCCACTGCTATAGCTGTTTATAATGGAGCACATATCATCAGAACCCATGACATCGGAGTATCAAGAGACACAATAAAAATTGCTAAAAGATTACGTAACGAAGCCTTAAACCTAAATCTTAAGAAAATGTAGAGAAATAAAACGAGATTACATATTTTGATCTTATTGTTAGTGAAATGTGTTAAATTTATAATATTTTTATTCAAATGAGGATCTTAAATCTAATAAATACTACAAAAGGCAAAATTTTATAGAGGAAACCTGATAATAAATCACTTGAATCTATGACTAAGACAGGTCTAGTACCAAGGGGTGAAAGACCTAGCTTTTCGCATTCGTCCCAAGAAGATTGGGAAATGGTCAGGCAAGCAAACAATTTTGGGCTAGATTGGCAAACTGAATTACTGAAGGTCATGATTGAGAGTAGAGCCTTAGGCAAGTATTCCTGAAAGTTTGTCTGACAAATGGACGGGATAGAGGGCATAGGGTTGTGCCCAACACGATGGAGATTAGCCACAGCAACGAACTAGTTGATGACATCATGTGAATACAAATGACTACATTTGATAACATATGTAATAACCTGATGACATTTATCAAATAACATGCAAAAAATAATAATACAAAAATGAAGAAACAATGAATCAATAAAGAAAATTGTTGTTATTAACTGCAGGAGAGAAATTTTTTGGATTTTTCAGACCTAGATTCGATGTTTGGTGACACTTCAAAGGATGTAAAGATACTTCGCGAACTTGTAGAAAAATTAATGGAATTAGTGATTACTGCTATGGGTGAAATTGAAACACGGTTTAGCACTGTTGAAGAACGGCTTACAAATCTTGCAAGAGCGGGTCCTCCTGCTGTTGCTCCTTCAGTTGCTGCTCCAAGCGCTCCTCCATTAGGTGGAGTTCCGCCTCCTGCATCAATATCTCCTCCTCCTGCTCCTGGCGGTTTTCCAGCGCCTCCTCCTACTCCTGGTGGTCTACCAGCTCCTCCCGCTGCTGGAAGTCTCCAATCTGATCTCTCATCTGCAATTGAAAAACGTCAAACTCCTGGAGGAATGCCTCCTCCCCCTGCTCCCATGCCTGGTGGAGTACACCCTCCTCCCGCTCCTGGTGGAGCACCTGCTGGTGGCGGTGGATTTTTGGCCCCTCCTCCTGCACAAGCACCTGCTCCCGCTCCATCTGGTGGACTTGGACTTCAAGCTGCTCTAAAATCTGAACTCGCAGAAGCTTTTAAGAAAATAAGATCTAATCTCGATGAGGAATAGAAGAAAAATTCTCTTTTCTCGGTAGATCTCTATAATAGAGATTCTAGAGCTAAAGAAATTTTAGTTCTAGAGCATCCTCGGGACAGACCTCAATACACTCTAGACAGTTAATACATTGTGGATCCCTTATCCGGTCCCCTTTATAATCTAAAATCCTTACATGCATTGGACAAGAGCGTTCACAATCCCCACAATGTGTACAACGAGTAATATTACGATTAATCCCAACAATTGAATTTTTTGCCATTACACCCATAATTATTCCCGTTGGGCAAAACCAACGACAATATCCGCGAGGAATAAACATAGAAATCAAAACCGCAATTAAAAGGATCAAAAGTCGTACCCATAAAAGAATGTCCATAGTAGGCATAAATTCAATAGCCTCGTTGAAATCCATTGGGAAAGTTTCCCAAGTAATCCAATATGGGATACCTGCAAAGAGTGTTGCTGAAGGGTCAAGAGGAGCAAAGGGTTCATCCGAAAAAGCTCCAAATGCATTTTTTAAATCAGCTGAATTATCAAAGGCCCCAACTAAACCAATATATAAGGCTATAACTAAGCCAATCATTAAAAAGACTTGACCAAAATCTCGAAGACCATTATTGGTTGAACGATTTGGGCGATATTTCTTGTTTGGCGTAAGTGAGAAAATGTCTTGTACTAAGCCAAAGGGGCAACCCCATGCACAAAAAGCTCGGCCAAAGACAGCTCCAACTAATAAGAATATTGCTAATGCCAAGAAGGGAATGATAGCCGCAGTGATCATTCTTTGTAGTAAATAGATGGCTCCAACTCCGCTTGCGTAAGGCGAATAAGGCATATTAATTGGAAGAACTAACCAAGTTGCCTTGAAATCAAGAAAAACGGCAGTTAGTATTAAAAGCATAAAGGTTTGGATGATAAAACGAAAGGCCAGTGTTTTTTTGGCTCTTGGCATCGGTAAAGAGGACATCTGCGAATCTCTCCAGACAAAATCCTAGGGTCGTGGAATACCAGCTGCTGCACCCTTAGAAAACTCTTTAATGAAATCGAGGGCAATTCTGTACTGTTCATCAACAATAGCTGCTCCTAAGCAGATAAATCCAATCCCAATAAAGACAAGAGTCCAAAGGTTCTCTTTTAACATAATTGTACCTCGATTTCTCTGCTAAGGAAACGCCTTCTGTTGAAGTTTTAGAACATTTGTGCAAGGTCACAACAAATGAGTCAAATGATTCATTTGCTTTCAAACGAATAGTTCAATTCGTTTAGGGTGTAACCCGACACCCGCTATTCCCTCAGCAAAAGCGTTGGGAACTACTTTTCTCATAATGTTGTACGCTCCGTTTACATCGGCATTGATTAACGTCCCATCTGATGCTTGGAATAATCCTCTCTTGACTCGTTTGCCGAGATATTTAGAGTATTTTTGGATAGGTTCGTTGTCGAGGAAGGAACATTTAGAAGTGTAACTTTCATCAGTGGTAAGGAAATGTATTCCTTCTTCCTCGCATTTATACTCTAATTGATTTAGCAGTTTATAAAAAGGTACATTAACGAAATGCTGATTATTCCTCTTACCTATATTGATGTTTTGTTTCCATGTTTTGTTATAGCCGACTACTAGCGTATCCACATTATTTTGGAGGCACCAATCGAGCACATAACGACTCGCTTTGTGTAGCCGATCTTTTAGCTGTTTTTTTCTTTTTAAGAGCATTTTCTGTTGTTGTTTACAATTCCTGATTCCTGCTTTATCATAAATACTTTGCAATCTACTCTTTCGTTTGTTAAAAAATTGGTTCAAGGCTTTGACACTCTTACCATTAATAACAATTGGCTGAAAACCAATGTTATTTACTAAAGTTATAAGATTGTTGAGCCCTAATCAATACTCGCAATTCTATTCTGTTGTGGTCGTATCGAAACATCTGGTATTTCATAGAGGATCTCTAATAAATATCCTATTCCTTGGGGAAGAATTCGTGCTCCTCGTAGTTTTTGGCTAATACGGGTTTTTACTTGTCCTAGTTTCTTTGGAAGGTGTAAAAAACTGTTTTTTATTGTGACTTGCTGATTAGTGAACAGTAATAAATATTCCCCGTTTTTTTTGCGATATTTTGGAAGTTTGGGTCGTCCTTGATACTTTTCAGGGTGTTTTTTCCTGTCATTGATGGCGTTGAAAAACGATTTCCAATTATTATCTAGGAGTCGTAGAATTTGTTGGCTGGACTGGGCAGGTAATGCTCGATAGTCTTGAGAGTCATTCACCTGATGGTATAATTGGTTGTAACGTAACCAATTACCATTGTTGATAAATTCTTGTCTGACAAGATAATTTCCTTCATTGTATAAATTATTCGAAAAATGACAAGCCTTACTAATAACAGGATTGGGAAATAGATGAATCTGTTCAACTCGTATCCTCACTTATATACCTCATCACAACCTCTACCTCAATTCTTCTTCATATAATTTGAAGAGAGAGGACTGAAAAGTAACAATGAATGATTTAATCCAATTAATTGATTATTTTTGAAATAATAGATTCATTATTGTCCAATACGATCTCATTCTTGAAAATTAAAAATAAAGTCTAAATTTTAGGTTTTTTTATTAAAAACCCCAATCTCTAGATGCAAAAAATCCCTTAACGACTTGCTTATAGAGTTTCATTTTCGAATAGGGTATGTTGTTCCTTAGGAGACGCCAACCAATTCGTAATTTTGTAAAATAGTCCATATTTTCAATATTCATATTATCTAATAGAATTCCAATATTTTCCAAATCGGAATTATCAAATTCATTATAAAACAAATTATGGGCTTTTTGAAGACCAAGATTTGCATAAGGCATTGCTCGCCATTCTTCTTCATACTTCTTAAGTGAATCAGCAGTTTCTGATCCAGATTGAATTGCTTTTACCGCAACATCTGCTGCCAAACGGCCAGTATGAATAGCTATAGCTATTCCACTACAAAAAATTGTATTTGTAAAACCTCCAGCATCTCCAGCTACTAGAAAGCGATTTGCTATAGTTGTTTCAAGAGGACCCGACGCTGGAATTATACCTGTAATTTCTTGCTTAACATTAACTCGTGAATGACCAGTATTTCCAAAAACTTTCTTTATAAATCGATTAAGACGTTCTTTTGGATTTTTTCCAGAGCGAATGGTTATCCCAATATTCGTCTCGTCTTTGTTTGGAAAAACCCAACCGTAGCCCTGAGGAATAAGGCTATAATCAAAGTAAAACTCGAGAGCGTCTGTAAAAACGCCATTGATCTTATATTCCACACCATGCACAAAGTGTGGAGTATGATTTGGAAAAACTTGTTTCACACATCGAGAAGCTGCACCATCACAAGCAATTACAATTTTGGCAGACAAATTTGCGTCTTTCAGTTCACCTTTCCTTCTTACGTCAATTGTAACTGAATCATTTGCAAAATGTAGCTTTTTCGCTAAACATGATGTTATAATTTCAGCGTTAGCTTTTTTGGCGTTTTCTGCAAGCCGTTGATCAAACTGAACCCGATTAATCAGGACAGTCTCCAATCGTGAAGTACAAACATAATTATCCCCGAAAAAATACCGTTGGATACCAATTTTTTTTTCAACGGTTGGGAAAGCTTCAGGACTAATTTCTGGTTTTACTACATCTAATTCTTGGAACTTTTTTGTTGAGATTCCTTCGCCACATGCTAAAGGCTCACCGATTGTATCATGCTCTTCAATAACTGTCACAGATAAATTATTCTTTGCAATGTGCTCTGCAGCAGCTAGTCCTGCGGGACCACCTCCAACAATTATGACATCATAAAAGGAACTCACGAATAAACCCCCTATTGTCTGATTCGAATCATTTCTACACTAATCTGAGAAATCAATTGTTTTCAATATTTTGATTTACTCATTTTCTTACGCTGCAATTGTTCTCTTTGTCGACTTTTCCTTTTTTTCAGAGCTTTTTTTGTTGCATAATAGATAGAATTTTGATCAAAGTTAGCATCAATCTTGAAAAGCTTAACCACAACCCATGGGCGGTTTACTGGACCAATGATATCTAAAATTTTACCAAATTTCTTTCCTGACTTATCAAAAACCAAAGCTCCTATCTCAGGAAGGGGTTTAATGTCTCCACGAAATAAAACACGATCATGAACTCTGCGTACACTCGTTCCTAAAGAAATTCCACTATCTTTCGGGTGCATTAGTTTTCAATGAGTGAGAAAATTCTAGAGTATATTTAGATTTAATAGGAAAAAATTCCAAGTTGAATATAGTTAGTATTTTGGATATCTTCATTATTTCCTAGAGTAAAGAACTGATAACCAAAGTATAGCTATCAATAAGCAAATCTTATTCCGAGGATTGCAGTAAAATGGTACAATGGCATGGAAGATCAAAGCGTAAATCAACAGGGGCTAGATTTATCCATTTTCGAAAGAAGAAAAAGCGAGAATTAGGTAGACCTTCCGCAGAGACCCTCGTTGGTGAAACTCGAAAGAAGAATATACGAACTCGGGGTGGGAATCGGAAATACCGACTTTTACGAGCAAACAAAGCTGTGATCTCCAACAAAGAAGGAAAAAGTACATTAGTAGAAATTGTCGCCGTAAAAGACAATCCTGCGAATAAAGACTTTGCCCGACGTAAAATAATTACCAAAGGTGCGATAATTGAGACACCTATGGGTGATGCACGTGTTACAGGTCGCCCAGGACAAACAGGCACCGTTGAGGCAGTTCTTCTTTAGTTAATCTCTATTGTCACTACTCGTTCCATTTACCATATTGGAAGTTTCTTTTGCTTCCAATTGAACCATTTTTCTTTTCCCGTACTTTACTAACAAAAAGTAGTAAGCAAAAACGAGAAAGCCAACAGTTATTGCTAGAATTAACAGGGTTAATTCAAAGGCAGATCTAAGACCCTTATCAATTAATGTACCTAAACAGACATAGAAAACAACTCTAGGTATTACTCCTATAATTGTAGGAATAATAAATGAGCGAAAAGTAATTCCTTTTGATAATCCAGCGCCATAAGAGACAGCATCAAACGGGATAAAGGGAGTTAAACGACCAACAAGGATCGCCCAGCTTCCATATCTTTCTAGTAGATTATCTGCAAATTTAAGTGCGTCTTCCTCAACAAACCGTTCAACAAGCGGTCTCCCCCCTTTCTGAGCAATATAAAAGGCAATTATTGCGCCAAGTATTGATCCAAGACTACCAAATACAATTGCCAAAAAAATTCCTAATTCTGTACCATATTTTTCCGCAAAAGCAGCTCCAGCGAAGCTTAAAATAAGTTCAGAAGGAATAGGGGCAATGATCGCTTGAACAATCATTGCAATGACTAAACCAATCGGTCCAATGGCTTGAATAAGATCTTTTAGACCATCAATTAACCACAGGAAACTTTCAGAGAAAGAAGCCATAGACTTCCCCTATTAATCCTTAGAAATGGATGTAGGGGTGGAATGTTTTTCAGTTGTTTCCTGTAATAATTCTGGAAGGAAATATGTTCCAATCATAGCCGTAAGAACACAAACTGTAACCATTACTGCAACACCTGCTAATTCAAATGCCTGAATCATAGCCCCACCGCCTAGTGAACCAAATATTAAACCGGTACCAAATAGAATACTGTAGAATCCCATTGTACTACCACGGGACTCGTCTTCTGAAATGTCAGCTAAATAACCAAGAGCTGCGGGGGGGAAAGCACCTGCAAAAAAACCAGCTATAGGAAAAATTGGGAGAAATGTCATTAAATTATCTCTGATTGCGTTTGCAATTTCCTCATCAGAAACACTAGTATTTACGTCTAAGGCTAAGGTAAACAGAATGACTAGAACCGCAAAACTGAATAACCCAAGAGCTAAGAATGGTCTTCTCAGGCGTTTCTTATCACTAAGCCATCCCCAAAACCAAATTCCAAACAGTAGGGGAACACCAACTGAAAGTCCAACAATTAGCAAATCTACAACTTCAATATCATGAACTAATTCTTCTGAGAATAAGAGAACCATGCTGTATAAAGTGATGATTGGCACATATACGGGAACAAGTCGTCTAATCTTTTCATCTCCTAGAACAGTTCGAGCCATTTCAAGAGCACTTAGATGAACTGAAGTCTTTTGAGTTTCAAGGATTAACAAAAAAGCAGATATGGCACACAACCCAATAAAAACTGCAGCAATAGTAAAAACCACCGCGGGACTCATTTCAACTTTCAAGGCAAGAATAGCGACAAGGAGACCTCCTGCTAACCCACTAAGAGTAAACATGTCATAATAACCCATAATCTGTGCACGGGTTTCTTCAGTTGCTGTGTCTGCGAGCATTGATAGAGTTGAAGAGACTTTTGCCCCAATTCCCACCCCAAAAATGGCGATTGCAATTACTAAGGGGACTAAAACTTCCCAACCAACATTATTTGGATCTACTATCAAGTCTAGAGCTGCCAAGCTCAGTGCTGCTATCATTGTAAGGATCATTGACATCATTAAGATAGGTTTACGTCCTTTTTTATCACATAAATAACCCCAAAATCCCACACTTGTTAGTTCAGCAATTGGGTAGGCAGTTGCAATAATGCCTGTCGTTAGTGGGTCTAGATCGAGGTATTCCTCACTACCAATGATACCAATACACATGTAGAAAGATCCTCGTTGAATCATTGTTATTATATATAATACTAAGATGCTTTGAAGCCTTCTTTCCCGAAAAAAATCCCGAATGTCCATATTTTGAAACTTCCAAAGAGGAAGGGTTTAAATTTGAATAAAAAGAGCTGATTTAACCTGATTTTTAAAGCATCTAAAACTGCTTTTATTATTCAAATAAAAGAGAATTAAATGGGACAATTATTTCTTTTAGAGATTCTTGTCGTCAAACGTATGTTTGGCGAATATACCAAACATTGACTATATTTTTATTCCAAACAAATAGGATCTTAATTCACGATACTCGTCTCTTGAGATATGAAACGTTTCGACTTTTTTTTCCTGTAATGCAATTTCTACCGCTCGTATATGTTTACATATCTTCTGGTTCTCTACTCCTAATGATCTTTGAAAACTTTCACAGGAGCATGAGTTATGAGTGACAAAATACTCTCGGTCTGCTCCAATTACAAAAAATCGAGATTTATTGGAGGGAGTAATAATATATTGCTTGACTAATCCTTCTTCCACAAGAACTCTTGCCCTTTTTTCTAAAGTTAGCTTTGAATCAGTAAATTAAATCACTCTCTGATTATTTATTAGAAATTTTTAGCCCATCCTCTCTTCTTTTTTGTAGGTTGAACATCATTGTTTGATAATTCGCTCAGTTTCCCTAAAAAACGACCATCCGACAAGATAATATCAAAGTCAATCAATGCAATAAGCTTACTCATAAATGCTGATGGGATATTTCGGGGACTCCTATTTACAGCTGTCCCAATTAACTGCTTGTTGAATGCTGGTAAAATTGTTACAGAAATATCGGCTGAAAAGTCCGTATCGTGTTCAGGGATATCGAATTTTCCTTCTACTATCTTGATATACTCATTTCGAGAGATCTTACCACGTAAGAACACCGCCATACGGTGATAAACATCCAAACCATCTTCAGGGACAAGGACTGTTGGGTGGATATGACTCAGAATTATCTCGTTTGAAAGGAAAGAAGGATATGAGTGTCCATGCAATAAACCAATATAGCCCCGATCTGTTGTTTCAAGATAATATCCCCGCGAGCCTATCACTCGAACTGATTGTGGTAGAATTTTGTCAAAACTGATATCATGATTACCCCGAATAAGTATAATCTCTGGTTCCAAATCCCCAAGCGGTTCCAAGACCTTTTCTTTATATTTACGGTGATAATAACCTCCCACAGAAAACGCGCTACCGTCCTTACTAGACCCTCCATGACGAAATGAGTGTTCCAAATCTCCAAGGATGAAAACTGTGGAAGGATTAACTTTCTCAATTAATTCTATGAATTCATTGATTAAGATCTCAGACATACCGTGTAAGCGGACTCCTGCCTCTCTTTGCATTTCTAGTTCGAATCCAACATGGAAATCCGCAAGGAGAAGGTATTTTTCTCCTTTGTTTGAGACGATAAGGTGTCGTTGATCATCAAATGCCATAAAATGTCATCCAATCGTGTTTTTACATATATTTCTTCATCTTTACAAGTATTAATTTATTCTGACTGTTTGATGAGAGAGTTTTGATCATTATCATAATCGGAGAACGAAAATTAATCTTAAGTTGGTAATCAAATTAAGTAAAATGATTTTCAAGCTCAATGTAGGAATTTGGAAGTATAAAGCATGACTGTTTCGGAATTTAATATGAATGGCTTACGGTCCTTTCAACTACCTGAAATGCCCAAAAAAATACAGTCATGTATAGAAAGAGCTCCAGATACGGTAGTTATTACTGGTCACAAGAATGCTGACCTTGATGTCCTAGGCTCATCTGTAGGTTTAGCTGAATTTCTTACTCATCAATTTCCTAAGAAAAAGATCATTGTGGTTTTGAAATCAATCAGTAATTTGACAAAAAAACTAGCAGATTCTCTGGGTATCGTAGTAAAACATGAACTTGAAGATATTAGTTTTCCTGCATGTTTAATCCTTGTTGATTGTAATATATTAGACATTACAGGCTTTACTCAAGAATTTTGTTTAGAAAATTTCTCGCTAAGAATAATTATAGACCATCATGCTGAATCTACAGCTGGAAACAATGAGGTACACGAATATTGGTTAGAACCAAGTTTTTATGCAACGAGTGAGGTTGTTACAACTTTAGCAATACAAATGAAATACAAATTTTCCTGTACGACCGCTTCTGCGTTATTAGGAGGTATAATCTACGACACTCAACGGTTCCGACGAGCTGATGCGGCTCTTTTTCAAACAACGCGCCAATTATTACAATGGGGTGCTGATTACGAAACAATAGAGGCTCTTTTTCGAGTTGAACTTGAACAAATGGAAAAAAAAGCTCGATTGAAAGCAGGACAACGACTTCAGTTAAAAACAGTAAAAGAATGTCTAATTGCATTTTCTCATGTTAGTTCATTTGAAGCATCGGCGGCCAGAGCAATAATGGGTTTAGGAGCAGATTTAGCTGTTGTAATAGCAAGCCGAAAAGAAGAAACACGTGTTAGCGTTCGAGCTAGCCGATCATTTTTACTTGCTTTCAACATTTCAGTCGCCCAAGATCTTATGGATCCAATTGCTAGTGAATTTGGTGGGTTTGGTGGAGGACATCGAGGAGCTGGTGGACTAAATATACCAAAACAAATCGCTGTTGCTAAGTTAGTAGATGCAGTGATGCAACGATTAGAATTCTTTGAGTCAAAAGGAAGGAATGGTTCGGTCGAAGAATGAATACGATCATAAAATCACAAAATGTGACATTTTCTTATGATCACACTAGATTTCCTGCTGTACGAAACCTCTCTTTTGAAGTGAAAGAAGGAGACTTTATTGTACTCACTGGTCCAACAGGAAGTGGAAAAACAACCGTTTTACGGTTAATACAGGGATTAATTCCACACTTTTATACAGGATTATTTACTGGACACCTTGAAATTGATGGAGTAAATATCCAGCAAACTAATATTGCCTTAAACGCAACAAAGGTTGGGTATGTATTTCAAGATCCAGAAATACAGGTTATTGGTACAACTGTAGAAAAAGACATTGCATTTGGACTTGAGAATTTAGCTGTAGAACCAATAATAATGAAATCCGCAGTAAAAGAAATCTTAAAGACTTTTTCGATTGAAAATTATTCTACCCGGACCCCCTCCACATTAAGTGGGGGAGAACTACGGCTTGTTTCACTTGCTAGTGTACTAGTAATGAAACCAAAAATTGTTGTTTTTGATGAAGCGAGCACTTACCTAGATGCACCAAATGTTACAAAACTCACTGAAATTTTGTCTAATCTTAAAAAACAAGGTTTTACCATAATTTATGCTGGGCATGACTTAACGCCAGTCGTACAACTTGCTGACGAGATATGGTTAATTGAGAAAGGACAAATTACAAACAAAGGGCCACCAATTGAGCTATTAGAAAGTGAAAATACCTCAGGTAGTGTAATAATTCCTCCTCTTATACATTGTTTTCTCAAAATACGTAATAAAGTTAGGAACAAAGAGATTCCCATCCCTAAAGAAGTTAAAGAGGCTCAAAACTGGTTAATAGAAAAATCAATTACTAGTAAAGCTCAAAACACTTGAAAATTCGGAGTGGAGGACAATGCGCAGAGAAATTCTTCAAATGAATGAAGTAAATTTCTCATATTCAAACAAACTCATTTTTAAAAACTTTTCAGCAACATTCCATACAGCAGAAGTTGTAGCAGTTCTTGGAGCAAACGGAACTGGAAAAACAACTTTGATCAAGCTCCTAAATGGTCTTCTTCGTCCTCAAAAAGGGAAAATAATAGTGAATGGTAAACCAATACCAAAAAAAGTTAGTGATGTAGCAAAAACTATTTCTAGTGCTTTTCAGAATCCAACACATCAATTTTTCACCTCAAGTGTAAAGGAAGAATTACGAGTATCTCTACAATTATCTAAAAAAATCAATTCAAACTTTGAACAGGCTTTGAATGAATTAGCACAACAATTTTATTTAATTGAATTACTAGAAAGGTCACCTTTCTCATTAAGCTCTGGAGAACAAAGAAGATTGGCAATTGCAGCAATTATTGCATTGGATTCTAGCTTGGTTGCATTAGATGAACCCACTGCGGGTCAAGATGTCATAGGTCGAAAACTTCTTCGAACCATTTTAACTCAACTAAAAAGAAAGGGTAGAGGTATTATAGTTACAACACATGATGTAGAATGGATAATACCAATTGCAGATCGAATTATTATTCTCCAAAGAAACCAAACTGCAATAGAAATTCCAATTTCAGAATTATTGAGCTCTTATAAAATATTTCAATCCAACGGAGTCCGTGTTCCACAATTAATAGAATTAGGGAGTTATTTAGGCTTAAAATCTGTTGAGAACTATAATCTCTTAGAAGAAGAGATTGTCAACATCGTGAATTCTAGACTTTCTTGAGATCTAAGGAGAGATGCAGAAATTGAGTGGGACACAAGATGTAGATCCACGAGTAAAAATTCTCTTCTTGATTGTTGTTATGATTCTTATTTTTCTTTCTAGATCCTTAGATCAACTATTCCTTTTAGAGTTCCTCATACTTTTAGTGATCTTCGACCATGGTCTTCTTAAGAAATGGCTAAAGTTTACAGTATCTGTAATATTCTTCTTAATAATCATTATTGGGATTAATTATCTCATAGTTTCTCCAGGTAATGTTTCAGCTGCAATTGAGGCTGGATTCCGTATTTTGTGCTTTTTCAGCTTAATGTTTTGGTTTAGCTCATCTGTCCAACCTGATCATCTAGCTCAAGCCTTAACATCATTGAAGCTTCCTTATTCCCTGTCATGGCAGCTTGCCACAGCCTATCGATTTATCCCATTGTTTGAGACTGAAACAAAGAGGGTTGTAGAAGCTCAACTCAGTCGAGGAATACCCCTTGACAAAGGCATTTTTCCACGAATTAAAGGGTCTATTAATTTGGTTATACCCCTCCTGGCAAATACCCTTATAAAATCTGACCAATTGGCAGAAGCATTAGTAACACGTAGTTGGGACCCTAGAAAGAAGAGAACAAACCTCTACCCACTTAAAATGCATTCTTATGATTACTTCATATTAACCATTATCACTTTTTTTGGGTGTTTAGGTGTTTGGCTGCTTTTAGGCTAGGTTCTTGAAGAGGAACGATAAAAACTTCATTGGTTGAGAATATTGGAATGCTTAGTTACTGGTGGGGCAGGATTCATTGGAAGCCATCTAGTAGATTATTTACTTAAATTGGGTCATAATGTTACCATTATTGATGACTTTAGCACTGGTTTTGAAAGTAATTTGGAAGAAGCGAATAATTTTGCCTCAAATGGACAATTAAGGATTTTAAAAGGAAGTATTCTAAACCTTAGATTGGTTTCAGAAGCGGTACGAGGAAAAGATGTTATTTTTCATTATGCTGCCCAAATAAATGTGCGAAAATCCACTGCGGATCCTTTATTTGATGAAAACATTAATATAAAGGGCTCCTTACTCCTTTATGAACAAGCAGTGAAAGCAGAGGTCTCTAAAATAATTTTTGCAGCTTCTGGAGGTGCAATGTACGGTGAACCTGCATCTGTTCCCGTTGGTGAAAAAGAAGCAATGCTACCATTATCACCATATGGCATCTCTAAAATGGCAGCAGAGCAATATCTTCTCTATTTTGGTAATAACACAGATACAACAACGATTTCATTACGATTTGCTAATATTTACGGTCCAAGACAAGACCCAAAAGGAGAAGCAGGTGTAATTTCAATTTTTCTTGAGGCTATTAACTCGGGGAATCCTCTTCTAATATTTGGAGAAGGAAAAGATACACGAGATTATGTTTCAGTTCGTGATGTGTTGGCAGCAAATCAAACAGCGTTGGACTTTACAAAAAATGGAGCCTTCAATATTGGAACGGGAAAAGAAAGCTCAGTATTGGATCTCATTGATATTATGGAAAAAGTCACTGAAATAACCCCTGAGAGAAACTTCCTTCCCCCAAGACCAGGAGAAGTTCATCGAATAGCATTAAATTCTGCATTAGCTCAAAAGCAACTTGGTTGGGTTCCAAAAGTAGGATTGGAAGAAGGAATCCAGGAAGTTTGGGATTGGTTCAAGGGTTAATTACTTTGATTTTCTCTCGACAGATTGGACATTCGCCCTGTTTTCGAATCCAAGCTTGCCAATGGTCTTTATGAAATTCTCGCCCACAAAATGGACAAGCAGTGCTTACAGTTGTAATATAGTCGTCACAAAGCTCACAGATAGGAAATTTTTGTTTTTCTGAAATAGTATCTTTAACGATTGTAGCATCAATAATAATTGGTTTTTCTTCTTCAACAGCTTCAATTTCTTCAATTATCTCAACAGTCGGAGAACTTTCCTCTTCTAATATATCTTCAGAACCAGCAGGAAGTGCTAATTGTTGAGACTCAGATGGAGCTCCGAGTTGGTCTCTAGCACTTATTATCTGGTTGACTTTATCTTGAATGGTTTTTTGAATTTCAGTTTCATCAATCGTTCCTTCTCGTATAGTAAACCCAAAGATCCGTACAATTGAGCCTTTAGGTGTATCAATCACAGAAAAGAGAGGAGTATGGACTACATCAAGGTGTTTCGTGGAAAGAACACGAAGGAAGGGTAACGCCACAAGGTCTCCTAATTTAGAATCCATTACTTCAAGGAATGGTAACTTAACATAGGTCATTAAACCTCTTTCAATAACCCTCAGTCCAGGAAGAGAAACAAATGTTCCCTCTTTTGTGTCTCGAACCCCATAGCGTGACATTTTTGGAACAACAGAAGAGAAATCATGTATAGAAAAACTGCCTTTCTTTAATTGTGCCATACTACTTCCAATAAATTCAGATATTTTTTCCCGACTTGACCCAATTTTAGCGAGAGCACTATCAGAAAAAGAGGTTGGAACAAGAGCACTCTTTTCCTTCAACTTATTCCATTCATCATGGGGGATAACAAATGTTTGTGGTCTACTTGGTAACTTTTTCTTTGGGCTAATTCCTTCGCTAGAGGGCTGTTTACCAAGAACCATAAGAGTTGTGTCTTTCTCAGTTTCATTTAGGGGAAAGACAATAGAATCTTTAGCAATAGATAAGGATTCTTTAGCCTTCCCTGGGAGTTTAATATCCTCAGTTGCTGATAAAACTGGTCTCTGAGTCAGATTAGGAGAGTTTACATTAATGTCTTCTTGAAATTGCTGGAGAGATACCCCTACTGAATCTAGTCGTTGTTTAAGTTGTTCTTGGTTTGCAATGAAGGGAAATGGGTTCAAACCTCGTTGAAGTGCAACTACATGAATGAAAATGCCCAAACCAATAAGCACTAGTGCTATTTCTATCCAATTAGGTTCTGTGAGCCAATCAAGTAGTGTCTCAAAAAGGAGAACTATTAAAGCTCCAAGGATTAAACTATCTCGAAGTCCTTCAAGACGGGAAGACTGTGGGACAACAGGAAGTGCTCTTCCAGCTGTAAGTTGTAGAATTCCGAGGCGAGAGGGTCCTAATCCTGCCAATACATAAGTTATAATAGCGCACAAGAAGATGGAGTCTGGTGGATATTCGATTGAAACAAAATTTAACCAATAAAAAATGAAAATGCTGATAGATGCTGAAGATACACCACGTGATAGAAGCAAAAAGAAATCAAGAATTTTTTGCTGTTTTAGGAGCTGAATATCTAATCTACTGAGTAACAAACCTGCTGCAATAAGAATGAGAATTGTCCAATGTTCGATATCTTTGTAACTATTCAGAATTGTGAAATCCAAATTATTAGGGAATTGATCTGAAAGGACATCTACATCCTCTTTTTCAAAAAAAATTAATAAAATGTAAAGCATTATAGTTCGAGAGCCTGCTTGTACTAAACTTTGACCAGCATCACCTAGATCTGGATTGAATATTTTTTGGAAAGTAGCAAATATAGCAGTAAGAATCATCAACACAAAGAAGAACACTCGGTAGTTGTTATCAATAGGTAAAAAAGCACACATAATCCAAAGAAAGGCAAAAAAGGCGCCAGTTCGTTCTAAAACAGTTTTTGGGGTAATTAACTCTTCAACATTCTGAAGAGCTAACGATTCGACACCACCATACAATCAAAAATGCCCCCGTTTGGCACATTAAGAAAATAGAATGTCTTACTATTTATTGAATTTTGCGTTGACACAAGGATGAATTTGAACTAAATCAGGAATGCGTTAATCATTGAACTATTCAATACCAACTGACGATGTAGGGAGCTTTCCAATTCCTAAAGGACTTAATCGGGAAGATATTACTAAAGCTGCCTCTCTTACACATCGGATGTTGGTTAAAGGGACTCATCTGCAGAGCTTACGTAAGAATAAATTCATAAATTCGAAATTTCTCTTACCTGTATTGGACTCATTTCAGCAGAAGCGTAAAACAGGAATAAATTGGCCGAACTATCCTCAATTTCGAAATATGAATTATCAATTTTTGGATTTTCTTGAGTCAGACCTTACAATATCGTATGAAAAAGCTCTGATACCTGAACTATGTGTTATTCAGGATTATGCACAAGAGAACTATGATCAAACGGGTGAAAAAATAGAGTGTCGTGTTTGTATAGCTGGTCCCCTAGAACTAGGCCTCCAACTATATGGTCCAAATCTCTCTCATGATGTGGTTAATCTTCTTGCTGAGTCTGTAAACAAATTTATTCAAAATTCTTGTATTCAGACAGAATATTTTGAAGTCCCCCTAATTGTTGTTGATGAACCAAGTCTAGGCGTACGTGATATCACAAATGTAGACGATAAGACGATAACTACCAGCCTTGTAAAAGCTTTGGAAGGAACGGAAAATTTCGAAGTTTTAATCCATCTTCATTCTTTAACTCGTCTTGAACCAGTGTTAGAAGTTCCTAGTATATCAATCATTGGTGCTGAATTTGCCAATGAACCATCAAATATTGCATTTCTTTCAAATGAGGTTTTAAATGAATTTAATAAGAAGATACGAGCTGGAGTTGCAATAACCAGTCTGGACTCATTAGTTCTCAAATATGTTGAAAAGCATGGTGTGAACCCAAAAGAATTCTATCAATCCGCTAATAAGCTCATTGAGACTATTGAATCTGTAAACACAATAAAATCACATTTAAATAAAGTATTTAACAAATTTGGAAAAAATGTTGCCCTTGCAGGACCCGACTGTGGACTAGGAGCGTGGATATTCCAAGAAGTTGCTCTGGAGTTGCTTCAAAGAGTAAACAAAGCAGTAACCAGCTTTGAAACAGTATAATTTGTCCGATTAGGAATTAAAAAGGATAAACACAACAAGTTTCAAAACGTTCTATAGAGTATCCTTCAGCTTTTGCGTGTTTAATAAGCCCTTTATGAGGGAGAACGATTCTATTAATGCCAGCTTGAAAAGAAATAAGATCCAAATCAGTTCCTCGGGGTCGCATACAACCTAGGGCTAATTCCACCTTGTTGGATTGAGATCTTGTCCATTGGATAATTTTACCAACTTCTTCAGGCTTAGGGGGCATAACATTTTCCATAGGAGTTCCTTTAGTTGGCATTAGGACAAGAAAGACAATTAAAGAAGGTTTGATAATCAAAGATGCTTTGATGGCTTCTTTAACGCCTAACATCGTTCCATGAGCAAACCCTAAACCAATATGAGGAACGACGGTTAAATCTGCGTCTATTAAAATCTTTAGATTGTCAAAATAGTCCTGAGGAGTTTTAGAAAGACCAATGACTTCATGAATTATTTTTTCATGACCTATAACATCTACAGAGACCACATCAACCTTAGCGGACTTTAGAGCAATAGCTTCATTAACTGAAATTAATCCAGGGTGGATATTAATGAGAAGATTAGTCTGTTCTTTTGTTTCTTTGATTATATCCAGAAAGCCAGATAGTGGTACTTTACCTTCAGCAGTATATCCTCCACTAATCAAGCACCCTATTGCTCCTTGTTTGTGAATCCTATCTAAAACATCTTGAAGACGTTTAGGAGAAGGAGCAGCAATCATACTTTCAAGATATTTTCGATTGCAATACTGACAAGACATTTCACATGATTTACCAGTAACTGAAATGCTTGGGAACTGCTTGGAAGGATAGTATGTACGTAAAGTCTTCCCAAATAGAAGATTACTTCGGTTACGACCGTCTGTCTCATGAAAAGTTCTCATGAAAGTCTATTCTCCAGATTTTAGGAAGATAATTATTCTAACTTCAATCAAAAAGTTTTTTTTGTTTGAAATCATGTTCAATAGCTTGAATTTCATCAATTTTGAGCTTTCTAGGGAAATTATACCATGGACCCTTCACAGACTCATTGTAAAAGGGACGATTGCAATTAGGGCATCCTGAGGTTTCAAACGGCTCTCCTAAGCTAATTAAAGCCACAGCCTC
>JAEOTI010000131.1 GCA_016839955.1 Candidatus Hodarchaeota archaeon
AATTTTTTCATTATCTCAAATACGAAAATCTTTTCCAATGTTTGAGTGGAGATTGCCATAGCGAATATTTAGGTTAGATTTTAGAAATGCGAATTATTCTAATTCAAAACGACTTACCGCCAGATCATTTTGGTGGTTCCGAGGTATTGACATTAGAATTGGCAAAAAATTTCTCAAATCGAGGATTCAAAACATTTTTAATAACAAGAAAGCTACCTCATCAAAATTCTGCTGGTGAAATTAATGGTATTCCAGTTATAAGGGTTGGGATACCATTTAAAAAAAATTCTAAGAAATTTCCTTATAAATTTCTTTGGTTTATCTCATATATTGTTTTTGGATGCGTTATATGTCTTAAGCTACGACCAGACATTATTCACTCTCACACTAGGGTGCCTGGTGGAGTAATCAGCGGCATTTGTGGCTTTCTAATGAAAATCCCATCATTCTTGACTATTCACGTCAATTTAGACGTAATAGGTTCTTCTGAAAAAGTAATGACAAAACTTGTGCTAAAGATCAACAAATGTATTGTAGTTCAAACAAAATTCTCCAAACATCAAGTTAAGAATCAATGTTCCAGCAAAATATTTATCATTCCAAATGGAATCAGATTGAGTGACAAAGATAGATATTTTACACGAAGTAGATTTGGAAATGAAATATTGTTTGTTGGTAGACTACACGCTGAAAAAGGATTAGAACATGCAATAAAATCATGTAGAATATTAAAAAATAAGAATATCTTCATGAGACTTTATATAGTGGGAGAAGGCCAGGAGAATTACAATCTCATGGATTTAACAAGAAAATTGGGGTTAAAAAAGTCAGTTGTATTTTTCGGAAAGGTGTCCAATAGAAAGAAAAAGGAGTTGTTTAGAAAAGCTTCATATTTTCTACTTCCAAGTTTATCGGAGTGTTTTCCTGTCACGATATTGGAAGCTATGAGAGAAAAATTGTTCATTATAGCCACTAGTGTGGGTGGTGTTCCAGAAATGCTTGAAGGGGGTAAATTTGGTGTGCTAGTTATGCCAAGAGATGAAGTAGCCTTAGCAAATACAATAGAAAATATCTTTAAGCTAAATGAAGAAGAAAAGAGAAAAATCGTTGATAAAGCCCAAATTTTCGTACAAAAGAAATATTCTATAAACACAGTTTCATTTAAGCATGTTCAATGTTATTCATTTAGAAAAAAGGAATAAGATAAGTAACCAAATCACCATTTGTCAAACCCCAGAAAAAATTTTGAATAAAAAGAAACTTATTACATCTCTTATAATACCTTAAATTATGGCTTAAATTCATACTCCATTAACTAGTAATTAATATTTCTTATTATTTTATTATCTTTTTGGTGGTTTCAAGAACATGGATTGGTATGGAGAAAGAGTTCTTATAACTGGTGGTTGTGGTTTCATTGGTAGTCATTTGGTAGAGTTACTACAATCACTTGGTGCTCAGGTTCGTATTTTTGCTAGATATACTTCAAGTGGATCTCTTGGAAATCTTTCTTTTCTTTCGAACAAAGATATTGAAATAGTTTATGGCGATTTAAGAAATCCTTATACTGTTCGCAAAGCTATGGAGGATATAGATATTGTATTCCACCTTGCTGCTTTGATTTCAATTCCATATTCATATTACAACCCGTCAGAGTATTTTGATGTTAATGTTCGATCAATCATCAACATTTTGGAGAGTGCTCGTGATCTTTCAACTGAGTTGGTTTTGAACACTTCTACAAGTGAAGTATATGGAACAGCAAAATATGTTCCCATAGATGAAAAACACCCTTTGCAAGGACAAAGCCCATATTCAGCAAGTAAAATTGCTGCTGATAAAGTTGCAGAAAGTTTCAACATTAGTTTTGATAGTCCAGTTATTACGCTTCGCCCCTTTAACACATTTGGTCCTAGACAATCAACCAGAGCAATCATTCCTGTAATTATCAAACAATTGTTAAATGACTCGGATTTATTTTTAGGAGATTTGACCCCAACTCGAGATTTAATTTATGTGAAAGATACTATAAATGGCTTTGTGAAAGCAGCAGAGCACTCTAAGAAACTCATAGGAGAAACAGTCAATATTGGAACTGGTAAAGAAATTTCTATGAAGAATTTAGCAGAGACGATTAGTCAAATCATGAATATTCAACCAACATTCCAGACTGATGACTTAAAGATCAGACCCAGTAGAAGCGAAGTTCGTCGTCTCTGTTGTGATGCTAGTCGATTCATGTCAATCACAGATTGGAAACCCAAATATACCTTAGAGGAAGGACTGAAAGAAACAATTACTTTTTATCGAGAATTTGGGGATCAATTCTATAAAAGAAGAGAATTTTTCTAAACATTAAGGAGCTCCTACGGATGCAAGCAATAATAATGGCTGGTGGGAAAGGACGACGTCTTCGCCCTTACACAACATTTTTACCGAAACCTCTAATTCCAATAGGCAATATTCCTATTCTTGAGATTATCTTACGACAACTTAAGTATAGTGGCTTCGATGAAATCACTTTAGCAGTTGGATATTTGGCAGAACACATTATGGCATATTTTGGGACTGGAGAACGATGGGGAATCAAGATTACTTATTCTCGTGAGGAAGAAAATCTGGGAACCATCGGCCCACTTTCCTTGATTGATGAATTATATGACAATTTTCTTGTCATGAATGGTGACATTTTAACAGATTTGGATTACAAGGAACTTTTTGCGTTTCATCGAAAATCAGATCACTTGATCACAATCGCATCTTTCAAAAAACAGGTAAAAATAGACTTAGGAGTTTTAAGGACAGGAAAACAAAATTTTTTAGTTGATTATGTAGAAAAACCAATTCTTGATTATCAAGTCAGTATGGGAATATATGTGATGAGTAAAAGAATTCTTGATTTCATTCCTAACAATACTTATTTTGATATCCCAAGTCTAATGCAGGATCTTATTGAAAAAAACCGTCCACCAAAAATTTACCAATATGAAGGAAAATGGCTTGACATTGGAAGAAAAGAAGATTATGAGAAAGCTAACAATGAGTTTGAATCTTTGATCAATAATTTTTTACCTGAATGAGGTTTGAAAATGAAATGGTTGATCACTGGTGGCTCTGGATTTACAGGGAAGTACCTCCCGTCAACGATTCTTAACCGATGTCCAGAAGACAATATTCTAATTATAGACATTAAACCACCTCCCTTTAAACTTTCAAAACAGAGTAATTTTCAAATTGTTGACTTACTTAATGAAAATAAGGTTACCCAAATACTAACGAAGGAAAATCCCGATAGAATTATACACCTTGTTGGGCTAATGCACCATAAAAATCCTCTCCTTATGACAAAAATAAATGTAAATACATGTGGAATTCTTTTAGAGAGTATTAAATCCAATAGAATTCCAATTGATGGCTTCTTAGTAATAGGATCAGTAGCACAATATGGAGTAGCCAAACCAGATAATCCCCCAACAGAAGAAGATATGTGTTTTCCAT
>JAEOTI010000132.1 GCA_016839955.1 Candidatus Hodarchaeota archaeon
AACAATGAGGAGTATGTCATAGATGTCTATGGTTGCTAAGAGTTGTATAAGTCTTTTAGAACGGTTTACAAATCAAATGATCCGTATCGAATTTAATCTGATTTGATAAATAGAGAAAGTTCTTACAATTTGTAATCTCTTCATTCATCAACCTTTGTTTGAATTGATGCAAAATTGACTGATAAAAATTAAAAAATAGGTTGAGGGAAATCCCTCAACCTGATATGGGATGTACTACTGAGTTTGGTAAAGATTTCATTGAATGGATTATCAAGTCTGAGTCTGGGTTCCTTCTGTAGCTGGAGTTATTATTGGAGGACTTGATGGCCACCAATTCGAATTCTCTGCGACAGACATAATCGCTGGTACAAGGAATGTTCTTACTAATGTTGCATCTATTAATACTGCGATGGCTAGTATGAATCCAAATTCCACTAGTATTATTGTACTTGATAGCATTAATCCACTGAAAGCGATTACCATGATTGCTGCAGCCCCTGTAACAATTCCACCAGTGTGTTGGAGCGCATCAGCTATTGCTTCTCGAGTTGTTTTTCCCTTCCAAACCTCTTCTCTGATACGGCCTAAGATGAAAAGATCGTAATCCATTCCTAGTCCGACTAGAATCGAGAAAGACATAACAGGAACCATCCAGAATAATCCTTGTGTCTCGGAGATAGAGGGACGAATAATCCCTCCTTCGAAGATTACTCCCCAATTTTCTTCAAAGAACAAGACAGCAAGTCCATACACAAATGAAATACTCAGTAAAACTGTGCCTAATAATCGAATTGGGACAAAAACTGATCTATACATCAGTCCTACAATACAAGCAATCGTTAGTAAGACAAGGAGAATCATATATGGAAATAACTCATATGTACGGGATAGCATATCGTTTGTTTCAGCTGTATTCCCTGCAACAGCAACTTCATAGTCGTATGGTCCTAATATTGAAGGAATAGTCTTATCGCATAATGTATTTACCCATGTCCGAGCACTTTTAGAAACAGGATCAATGGCTAGAGCAACTTCTATCCTTGCTGTGTTACCATCTTTACTAATATATGCGGGTGCAAGAGAGAGATAAACTATGATACTGTTTCTAATCTCTTCTGGATAAGAAGCAATTGCAGCATTAAGTTCTTCTTCTCCTAGAAGGAAAAGTGGAAGTATTGTTATTGCGAAATCATACGGAACTGGTTCTCCCCCCATCCATGTATGTGACATGATTAAGGTAGGATTTACTTCATTCATGCCCGCAAGAACACTGATAAATTCGTGGCTTAGATTAAAATATTCTTCAGACCAAATTCCATCCTGAGGTGTAATTACGATTGAAACCGGGCCAGTTATTCCTGGGGTAAACTCTGTTTGAAGAATTTTCAAACCATTTCGACTTTCAGATCCTTCTGCAGCAATATCGGTAGTATCGAAACCTTGAGTCATGTTAAGAACTTGTGATGAAATGGGGATAGCAATTAACGTGACCAAAATAAGGATTGGAATTGCATATTTTGAGGAAAAATTAGCAAGAGTCCGCCAGTAAGCTTTTGCAAACCCAACAGATCCCTCGACTTCAATGATTTCATTTTTTACTTTTACTGGAGTTAACCATTCACCTGTGATACGTAAAACAGCTGGAATAAGCGTGAGGTTAATTGCTAGAGAAACTAAAACGGTTACAGCAATTGCGATCCCTACAGAAGAAAGTGAAGCAACGGGAAAAAGAATTAATCCGAAGAAGGCAACAGCAAGTGTTAATCCAGAAACAGTTATTGTATGACCTGCATGTGTGAGCATATCGTCAATAGCCTTTATAACTCCCACTTGTTGATCCCGCTCTTCCTTGAACCGGGATAAAAGGAATAGTGAGTAATCGACTCCAACACCTAAACCAATAGATATCATTACATTAGGAACAAAGTTAAGAATAATCATATGATCTGCAACGAGGCCCATAATTGCAAAAGCAATTATTAAGGTAACAAAGATACCCAATAGTGGAATAGGGACTAATCTAGGATTTCGAAGAATTATCCACAGAATTATTATGATTAATGGTATAATTATTAGGTCTATTCGCTCCATATCATGACGTAAGCTTTCATTACTATCTAAAGAGATTGCTGGCATACCAGTAAGAATAAGGTTAGTATTCGGAAATAATTTTTCTAAATTATTCAATATATGTCGAATTTCTGTAGCAAGTTCTTGAGATAGATCATAATCGCCTTCATCAGCTGTTCTTATGACGATATAGGTTGTTTTTTGATCATTTGAAATAAATTGAAACTTAAAATCAGGACTTGCTTGATCGATTTCAGTTCCTAAAAAAACATAATATCCCAAAACATCCTCTGAAGAGACGTATTTACTTAATTTATTATTACTATTGATCTCGTTCAGTAAATTTGTGGTGAAATTTCCTACATCATCATTTATAACCATCGATTCATCTTTCATCTGTATTAATACAATATGATTCGAGTTTTCAGCCTCAGGAAATTCTTTTTCAATTACTTTCTGTGCATTTGCGGCGTCAGTTCCTTCTGGAGCATCATAATTCACTATCACTTTGTCGAAGAATTGAGGTACAATTGGAATAGCTATTAAAAAGATAATACTCCAAAATAAGATAGACAATTTGTAGTTTGAGATAACCAATTTTCTTATACGTTCTGCAGAGGTCAATTTTCAAGCACCAAAAATTACTATCATTTTTGCAACTGACTATCATAATTGAAAGCTTTTAATAGTTGTGTAAGTTGACAGAAACTAGCAAAAGTGATAGTATAATATTGATGTCTTGAGAATAGGGTTGAAATTCTTATGTTCCGTGATGCTCTACAACTAAAACAAATACAAAATACTCTTCTTAGAATGATTAATGACAGACCTCGGACATCCAAAGAATTGATAGACCTTTTTGCTGTTAATTTTCCTGAAGATTATAGGAATGAAAGTGGTTTTGAAGGGTTTAACGACGCAAAACTCTTTTCTATCTTACGTCAAATGAAAGAGAAGAACTTGATTTCACAAGATCCTAGTCGACGGTGGGTACTAGTTGAAGATGGGAAAGAAGTTCTTCGTCAAGAATCAATACTTTCATTTTCACGTATTATTCAAACAATTGGGACTTCTCTCTTTCAGAAGTATAAGCTTCTAGATTCTGTTTCACCTGATATTCAAGTAGCTGATATCGCTCCTCTAGATTTTCCTAATTTTCCTCCACCTGCTACCGTTATTTGTTTAGAGACAATGCCAAAAGGAGTTCACTACATTATTGATATACCTCCAACTCCCAACATTTCAGATAATGAACTAATAGAGAGAAATAAGAAATTTCATGCCGGACAAAAAAGATTAGCTGCACTGGTTCCCGATGTCAAGGTGATTTTTGGTACAATTCGAAATTCTCAAATTCAAGAATACAATGAAGAAGGAGAATACATCCTACTTGAAGATGACAGTCTTGATGAGAGTGCATCTCAATTTCTTCTTGGTTTAACTGAGGATCATCAAGTGGTGTTAGCTGAAATATACCGTGTTCTTAAACCTGGTGCATCATTTAAATTAGTAGAATACATAGCTGAAGAATCACTGTTTCAAATACTTGTTGAAGAAGTTGCATCAATAGGTATGGAATCCTTTCCACCAATTTATCAACGTGTTCTTAACGCTGGAGTTAATCTAAATTTAGATAAAATAAAAGAAATTGTGTCTGAAAGTCCTTTTGAGATAGAACAAATCTTTTCTTTCACAAACCTTCCAGTCTTACGTTTAAGAAAACAAGAGACATGAATTATCTTGTTATCATTTTTACATAAAGCTTGAACCGCGTCATACCTAATTTACTTCGAAAAGGAGCAAGCCAGAGTTTTGAAGTATAAAAGTTTACATTCTCCTTAAGATTATGTAGAGACCTATCATGGACAGAATACATGAAGGAATCTCGATCTATTCCATTCCAGAATGCTGGGAAACAGAAAACCTGGGAAGTCTCAAAAACTGGAGTAAATTTGTTGAATATACTTTGATAGTGTTCTAGAGTAGAAATTATGTCATGATGCTTTCTGAATGGTCGAAAAGCGGCAATTCTAAACTTATTATTGGAAGACGCAATAACATCATACTCTTAAGAATCATCCTTACTAACTTTTCAAAATATCAACATTATAGAATGATTAATGGCTCAAACTTGAATCTAAAGTATTTTGAATCTAAAATTATTCAAGACATAATCACTACTAGACTAACCGTAAAGAATGTTATGTGGTAAAGCGTTGCCAAGTACCCCTCTTAGAAAATGGAGGCATAAATGTGAAAAAGAGAGTTCGCTTATTTAAAATTGTCATCATAGGCGATCCCCGTGTTGGTAAGACTTCTTTACGCGCACGATATCTAGGTCATGGATTTAAAGGACAGTATCTGCAAACTCTTGGTGCTGATTTCGCTAGTTTTGAGACAACAATTGACGATACTCTGTTACGCTGGCAAATCTGGGATCTTGCCGGGCATGCAAAATTCTCTGATGTTCTCAAGAGGTATTATTTTGGAAGCTTTGGAGCCGTTGTTGCCTACGATGTTACTCGACCAGAAACACTTGAAAATGTAATTGAGTGGGTCCATAGCGTCTGGGAATATAGTGCTATTCACCAAAAGATCCCTGTTGTTTTATTGGCCAATAAGATTGACCTAGAGGGTCAAATCGAAATCAAGGCTGAAGCAGGTTTAGAAGTTGCAAAAAAGATAGCTATTGAAAGAGATGGACCTGTTCATTTCCTTGAAACATCAGCTAAAACAGGCCATAAGGTAAATGAAGCCTTTGAAGAATTAGGGAAATTAATTATCGAATTTACAGGGAAAATTTAGTTTAATTAGGAATAACTATCAAGATTCCAAATTTATTTGTTTAATCTTTTCTTTTACACATCTTCCAGTACTACGTTAAAGATAACCAGAGAAATAATTTATCTTGTTACCATTTTTACGTAAAGTTTGAAAAGCGCCATGCCTAATCTTCTTTTAAAAGGGGCAAGCCAGCGTTTTGGAGTATAAAAAGGGTTTTCCCAAATGAGTTGGACTCCATAGCTTAGACTATCCGGATCATCAAAGTAATTTGGAATGATTTTGCCAATTTTGAGGGACGCACGACGATAAAAACGTACCTCAGGGTCTAGAGGTTCTCCTTTTTCATTTACGGCATTAAGATATTCTTCCGGAGTCATATGCGTATAATTTGCATAATTTGGAATTCGTCCACCAAGAATGCCCCTCTTGAGGTTATTAGAGACAGAAAAGCGACCAACTTGGTGCAATAAACGGCTTCCAGTCCTTCGTGGAGCATCAGGATGGGCAGATAAATCTACACCAAATATACTGTCACCATCAGGTACATGAGACTTTGCGATGAATCCATTATTTGTCATTTCTTTCCAAGAGGCTACTGGGTTATCACAATCATAGAGGCACCTTTGGAAAGCAATAACCCCCATTATCTTGGTTGTTTGATCATCTTTCACTTCAGCTACCCATACGCCTTCTGGAAACGTTCGAATACGTGAACGAAACATTTCTGGCGTAGCTTCCCCTCCCTCTGGCCAAGCTGCTTTTTCTACCTCTATTATTCTTGGAATGTCTTCTTCAAGCGCTTGTCTGATAGAAAACTTACCCTTCACGACACCATCACTCTTCCTACATAGAGAAAGGAAGAGAAGTCATTGTAAAGATAATTCTTCCGAAGAGTGAGCGAAGTAATTCAAACACTTGTTTAAGAGCTATAATCGTGATTTTTCCAAAAAATTGTTTCTATTTCTAAAAATATCAGAGAATTAGAAAGAAAAATTAGCACCATTAGTGTTTTCTAAGGATAATAGCCATTTTTTGATTTTAATATCCGGCCCGGAGCCACCAAATCCTCCTAGCTGTCCATCACTACGAATTACACGGTGACATGGGATTAAAAATGGAATAGGGTTTGATTTTAGTGCCTGACCAACTGCTCTAGCTGCCTGAGGCCTATTTAGATCACTTGCAATCTCTCCATACGTCTTAGTCTCAGAATACGGAATTTTAGTTATATATTCCCAAATATCCCTTTGAAACTGAGTACCTACTTGATTAATATCAAGTGGAACGTCAAAATCAGTTCGAGTTCCATCAAAATATTCCGATAGTTGCCTGAGTGCTATTTCGTTAAATTTATTCGTTTCACCTTTTGCATTTTCCATATACCATTCAGGTGAGTTTTCATTCTCTTTTAATAGCGAAATTGCTTCTTTACAATGGAATTTAATAGAAAAAACACCAGATTTTGTGGATCCAATCGCAAGAAATGCAATAGGGCTTGGTGGATTAGAGTATAGACTCCATGTAACCGATTTCATTTTGTTAACCAATTATGTCTGGTTTTCCCTTTTCTTCTTAAACAAATCTTAGACATCATTGAAAAATGAGTAAATGTATAGAAGAGGATAATAAGATCAGATCAGGTTCGAGACTACAATTTCTCAATATTATTCCAATGTAGAAAAGTGCATCAGCACATCAGTGCCTTTCATTCGTTCTATCACTTTATCAACGAATTGAATAACTTCATCAAGCGTTGGTATCTTATTTTTCCAATCATAAACAAAATCATAACGCCCTAATGTCGTTGAAAACCCTAGTCCCTTTAATCGACTAACTATTTCTGATGCAGATGAACCTTCACTACTTACATGAAGAACGAGATGTGTTTTCATAGAGATTTCTCCGGTAACAAAATTTTTTTGTTCTTAAAAGATTTCTTCTAAAGGATCCATTAAATTAAACTTCTGGGTTGGTGTCGCTTCACTAATGCTATTAAGAACTTTTCTTAACAATCCTGATATTGATTCTAATCCTTCTGGTGTAAAAGTTGATGCGTGAACTGTACCTTGAAGTTGCCAACCAGTTTCAGAACCCATTTCTTTTACTTTCTTCTCGATATTACTAATGTCCCTGTCTTCTGCTAATAGATGTGTTAGAATTGCGTTTTTGATTTCATCTTTTGAAACAGACGCTGAAATGTCTGGTTCATTACCCGCTAGAGGATATTTTCGTTGCAGCGCTTCCCAAGTTGTATCTAGTTCTAAAAGAGTAGGGCGCATATCATTTAATAGTCTTAGAATTGCTTTAGGATCTCGAGAAGAGTCCACGTCTTCTTGTGGCTGAGAGATTGCAGAGGCTAAAGCTCGTGAAGACAATCGACAATTTACTAAACTAAAACCTTGTAGAAGTTGTGTACCTTCTGAAGCACTCCCCGGGACTACCTGAGTAAAGAATTCTTTTTCTAGAGCATTAACTATTATCTGTTCCGCGATGGAAAAGGGAATTGTGTTACTTGTAATTTTCGCAAAGCGTTCAATAATTTTATATCCCCGGCTGAAATAAGCAATTCCGCCATCTCTTGTTGCTTCTTCAATTCCATTTGCAACGACGTGTGCGAATTGGTCTAAATTCTCTCTAATAATAATATTTAAGTCTTGTTTAGTAACTGCTATGCCAATAGGATAATCATCATATGGAATGACTGGTGACACTTCAACAGCTTGGCGAATGGATGTTTCCCAAAAACCCTTTGTACAAGAATCTAGAACTGTTACGATGCCTTCGGCAGCTTCTCCGTGGGCCGTTCGGAGAGAACCCCATTTTTCCTGACCTCCAATTGGAAGTAGGAGTGAAAAGAAATTTCCACCTTCGTACTCAAGTTTTAGATATTCTGTTTCGATTGTTCCTCCAAATTCTTCACGGTATCGAACATTCCGATCAGTTCTTGCTGCGAGTTTTGTTGCTAAAGCTGTCTTTCCTCCGCCTTGACTACCAACAACAAGAATTCTTCCTGCACTTATTTTGTTAGTGTCAAGTCCTGGAGAATAGTATTCATTAGTCATCACATCACCTCATAAGTTGGAGATAACAACCGCAAGATCTTTCGGATCAGTAGCAAGTGCACGTTCTAAGATAAGTGACAGATTGTTCCTTTTTGGTCCTCGATCCAAGAATTTTCTTGGACGAAAAATTACTTCTACAGGGTTAATTAATTCACGGTTGGTTTTTTCTAAGGGATCGATCTCTTGAAAAGCTAGAACAGATAAATGATCATCAAATGGTTGAAAGAAATAAATGAAGCTTTCTTCATCTATATTGAATACAACTTGTCTTAGATGTACATTTCCTTTAAGCGAATGTCGTTGGGAATATGAAACACTAAATGACTCTTCAACTAATTTTTCTAAAGAATTATTGATCGCTTCGTACCAAGGATATCCGCTAGCTAAAACATGTCGATATTGAAAATCAAAATCATCAGATTTATAGATCGTGATTTCACCAGGGGATTTTGTTCGGGGTTTGTAGAACGTATCAACTTGAAATGCAGGAGTAAATTTCTTTGAAGTGACTAATCCAGATCGATCTTCATCTGCAAAAATCTCTCTAACAATTTTTTGTGCTCTAGCTTCCTCATGGACCGTAGTTTCTTCAAGGATTTCTACAAGCATATTTCCAATGTGATCCCAAGATTTTCTTGGTAGTTTTTCAGTTGCGATATAATTTCCAAATTGTACATCGTCGCGATC
>JAEOTI010000133.1 GCA_016839955.1 Candidatus Hodarchaeota archaeon
CCATTAGTAGTATTTACAAAGGTAAACCCGCAGTCCAAGTGACACTAATAGACATTACAGAACGGAAGTTAGTTAGTGAGAACTATGAAAAGGCTATGAGACAACAACAAGAACTCATTACAAAATTGCGCGAAGGAGTTTTAGTGGAAGATGCTCGGGGAATAATCACTTTCGTAAATCCGAGAATCCTTGAAATGCTAGACTATGAATTGGAAGATCTCCTTGGAAAACATTGGTCTGAAATTGTTCCTCCTGAAAATAAAAACAGAATTGACAATGAAATGGAAAGGAGAGTCGATGGTGAAAGCAGTACGTATGAAGCAACAGTCCTTCGTAAGGATGGGACCATTATCCCCATTATAATTAGTGCTACTGCTTTAATGGCACCTAATAATGAGTTTGAGGGTGTAATTTCAGTATTTACTGACTTAACTGAGCGTTTCCAAATGGAACAAGAACTTAGAGATTTTATTGGAACAGTCGTTCATGATCTACGGAACCCATTAGTAGTTATTGATGGTTATGCCGATTTGCTTGAAAAAGAATACAATAAAGCTTATGCAGCGAAAATTAGGCAAATTTTACAAAAAACAACAACTTTGATTGAACGATCTGCGAGTTTAGCTAATGCAGGATTAATAATAGATCGACCACAGGCTGTCAATTTAAATGAAATTCTACATGAGGTTGCTAAAACCGTTATTCCATCTTCTATTTCCTTTAATTATGAAGAATTGCCTATTGTTGAGGGTGATCCCTTTAAATTAACTCAAGTTTTCCAGAATTTACTTGAAAACGCTGTTATTCATGGAGACCCAACTTTAATTGAAGTAAATGGAAAGAAAACCTCTGAAAGTATAGAAATATCTTTTAAAAATGATGGTAGACCAATTGCAATCAAAGATCGGTCAAAAGTATTCAAAAAAGGGTTTAGTACTTTAAATCAAAGTCATTCAGGTTACGGTTTAGCAATTGTCAAGAAAATTATTGACGCTCACGATTGGAAAATATGCTTAGAAGACAAAGAACAGACGATTTTCAAAATCCTAATTCCCCTGAGTAAAACTAATTAGTTTTTTCAAGGAAGAATGTGAATGAAATCAAAACTACTTGTCATTATTGCAACTGGGGAAAAAGGAAAAGCATTGACAGGTTTAATGTTTGCTTATAATGCTATCAAAAACAAGTGGTTTACAGATATTCAAGTACAGTTTTTTGGACCATTTGAGAACCTGGTCATTTTCGATGAACAAGTTACATCAGAAGTTAGAAAAATTACTGAGATAGGTCAAGTCTTAGCTTGTAAATATATTTCAGACAGAGAAAATATCTCAGAAAAGCTCGAATCACTTGGTGTTTCAGTAGAGTATGTAGGACCCGTCATTACGGAGCTAATAAATGACGGATATATCCCTATGGTTTGGTAATATAGTTCTTATTTGTCCTCAACAACGATCATTGTGAGCGTTGATCGAACCCGATCCATTTGTCTAATCTTTGTCAATATAGTATTCTTTAGTATATCCATCGTGTCTGAGCCAACCTTAAGGACAATGTCATATACGCCATAGACCATATAGGCTTCTTTAACGGCATCTATTGATTTTAACGTTGCTAGAACTTCTTCTTCTGATCCTATCTCTGTATTTACTAAAACAAATGCTTCTGCCAAAATTTTCTCCTCAGAATATAGTGATTGTAGTTAATACATCTTGAAGTTTTCTACTAAAAAAACTCCTTGAACTTTCAACTAAATCTAAATATAGAAGAACAACCTCTTATCTAAGGATCATTTACTTGTGGCTGAATATTTTAAAATATTATGTTGTTTTAGTTGGTACATAACCTTTTAATAAGCAATTTTCTTTTTCAGAACAATTCCCACAATAACGATGAATTAGTTTACATCCAGCCTTTTTTGCATAACTCGCTGCAATTAAAGCTCCCTGATTATCAAATTTTGTTGAAAAATCTTTGTAAGGCTCTATATTTACACCAGAATAATCTGTTGCTCCTGCCCAACTCACATTATCTAGTCCAATTTCTTGTGCAGTTAGGAATGCTTTTTTCATCAATCTCTCAGATGCACCTGGATGTTGATCAAGGACAAAATTGGGTCTAAAAGAAAGGAAACAGACTGGAACTGTCTTATCAAGACTTACAATGAATTCCGAAATTGCACGAATTTCTGATAAATCAATAATTGAAGGGATAAATAATATGCGGAATTCCCATAATTTTTCCTTATTTCTAATCATTTCTTCTGCATTTCGTAGAACTGGCTCAACAGGTGCTCCAGTTAAAGTCCGATGGACTTCATCATGAAATGCTTTAATATCAAAAGTTATTGAGTCCGAAAACGATAGAATCCGTTTAAAACTTTGTTTTGTTGGAAAACCATTAGTATCAAAATTCACTTTAATATTTGAGTCAATTCTTTTTGCTTCGGAAACTACCTCTTCGATCCATGGAAGAGAAACAGTGGGAGCACCTCCACTAAAGAATAAACGGTCTGCTTTTATTAGCTGACCCAGAGGAGAGTTGATTGCATTTATTGCATTGGTAGCAATTTCTTTTGGATCAACCACACCGATAATCCTACTACCAGTTACTGGATAATGGGCTATTTCCCAGTTTTGACAGTTTAGGCATTTATAATTACATCCTGCAGTAAATATAGTGTAGGATTCAGGGGGTGCTGGGTGTAATTGACAACTGGCTACTTTTGGAGTACCCATTAAACAAACTCCTTTTTCACCAGCTAATCTATCAACATCACACTCCCAAGAACATAATTTACAGCTCTCCAAGTCAGAAAATTTCATTATTCTCAAAATCATAATTAAAAGGAAAAATAAAAAGTTTAACTAAAAGCAAGAAAAAAGAAAATCTCTAGTTGTATTGAATTGAGTCTAAATAAAGATGAAGCGGGTCTTTTTGGGATTTACTTTAGTGAAAAGTGACCCACTTGGAATACTTATCTTTCCTAGTATGCATAAATCGATTAATTATTCGATATTTTTCTTAATAAGGTAGAATAGAAGAGTCGTTAAACCACCAGCAATCCAGCCAGCAAAGAATCCTGTATCAAACCACCATTCATTAGGCTCATCAATTATCTGGATTATAGCAAAAATTAATCCTCCGATAAGAGAAACCGCTGTAGCTATAGCTGCTGAGTAGAATCCATATTGAATCCACTTTGGTTCTATCGTTTCCTCTTTATTTATGATAGCTTTGAGAGAAACGAACGAACAAAAGAACAATGGAATTATTATAGCTAAAATGAGTGCGAAAGCCTCACTGGTGATATTTAGATACCACCATTCTTTTGTATAATAGCTACCATACCAAACTTCATTATAAGTCCCACCAAAATCTGAAAAAAGGACTAATGCTCCTCCGATAACGGATGTGATTAATGCACCAACAAAAAGGGTGAAATTTTTTTCCTCAGACATATTATTCACGAGAAGTTGGACGATTCGATTAAGTAGATAAAGCCTCCGCATTGGACACTAACATGTATTTTATCCTCTCTTCTTCTAACTAGTCTGATGTTGCATCTTTTCTAGATTCAAGGTCCAAATTATTTTCCTTTCAGAGGATTTTGAAGGTAAATTTTAATCTTTAAACAGTGTAAGTGTTGAGGAGATTCTAAATCAATGGAATAGGTAATAATAAAGAATTAAAGTGATTCCCTTCCTCCATGGGAGGATCGAATAATTTTCTGGACATTGAAGAGATATTCGTTCAATTTGTGAGTATCGGATAAACTCCTTTCAGGAGTAGCTTGTTCTACTACTCTTCCTCTTTCTTCCCTTAACTGGTTAATAAGACCTTGAATTTCAGAAACTTTTGTTGAGAA
>JAEOTI010000134.1 GCA_016839955.1 Candidatus Hodarchaeota archaeon
GAATTAGTTGCCATTTTTGTTCAATGATTTGACTCATATGCTCACATGTTGTATTGATATTTCTCATCTGTTCTTCATAATTACCTCTTTCTTTTTCTCGAATTAAGGCATTTCCACCTAATGCGACTACAATCGTATCTGGCATCCTAGAAGCCACCGTTAAGATGATGATGAGAATTTTTTTCTGAAAGATTCTTAGATAGAAGGGGATTTACTTAGTTTTTTCAGGTTCTTTTATTTTTTCCTAAAAAAACGTCAAAATGACTGGATTCATGGATTGTTTAAAATTGATAAAAGAAAAAGAAGAAAAAAGAAAGAAAGCGTTATCGCTTCCTTCTTATGTAGAATGCAGTAGCAAACAAGGCAATTGCAAAGAAGAACGGAAATGAAACACTACTACTTCCAGCAATATTCTCTACATCTTTATCAATGATAAAGCTTAGTTCTGAGTTGGCATTTTTCGATTCAGGTCGTATTTTTGTAGAATAAGCTTGGAGACCTCCTGAAGTGCCAAAAGCTCCATCAAGTAATCCTTGTGCAGTTTCTACGTTACTAAATTGGGCATCCATTTGATTCAGAATTTCTACTGCTAACAGGCTACCATTAGACGCCCCTTCTGTCAATCCTTGACAAATGATCGCTGCAAGTTTGACATCATTATTAGTATCGTAAAGCGCATCTTCTGTTCCGGGATCCATCTTTAAAGCAACCTTATCGATCTTATCCTGACCAATAGTAGCATTCTCATAACTCAGAGTGAACCAGTGACTTGCCAAGGACATATTACCTTTATAGGAATCAGACCATGTGGATGAGTCATTAGTCCATGTTCCAGATACATTCCATTGAGCAGTTGCATTCCTATACCGATCAAAGCCATTTGCGAAAGACCAAAGAGAATAATAGGTATAATTAACAGATTCCATGACAATTCCAAAATCAGTGACATTCTTACGAAAGCCCTCTTCTTTATTTGTCCCTAGCTGACCTACAAGTTCTCCTGTGAACTCATCCATAGATTCATCTATCTCACCATAGTCCATCGCTACCATAGCGTCTGCCTGATTTGCAGCATCATCGATAAAATCAGCAGCCCCTTTAAAGAGTGGAAGCGATCCAGACATGTTGACTGCAGCCCAATTAATGTAATCCGCTCCATCAGCCCAGAATTGCTGATTTGTTGGATCGCTTAGGGTTGCGTTAAGATCAATACCTGCAAGTAATGAGGTTGTCATGTTCACAGAAAGAAGGGTGTCTGTCCCATTCACAGCTGCATGAGTAAAGTGAGTAATTAAGGTAGTCATGTTTGTTAAAGCTAGAAGTCCTCCGTAGACTGGGTTTGTCAACTCACTTTGAGCAATTGGACTTGACTCATTCAAACCTGAGAGCGTTGCTTTAAAGATTTGATCGGCAATGGTAAAGTTATAGGAAGCCCAACCAAGATGTTGCCTTGCTATGAGAAAATCGTTATCACCCAAGTCTTCCACTGCTAGAAGAAGTCCAAATGTTGCTTTTAAGAACCAAATTGTACCGTTTGCCATATCTATCGCTTTTGGGATAACTATTTCTGCGGCCTCTAAAGCTTCGAGCGCGTCTGCTGTTTCGTCACCACCCTCAGTTAGTTTTTCATAACCAGAAGACTGGACTAGTTTTTGTTCTACCTCAATTAAGTTGAGAAAATCATCTGTAGAATTGTCGAAATAACTGATAGCGGTTGTTAAAAGCCCGATCCCTTGAGCAAATGTTACTGGATCCAAATCAGAAATAGAGTGAAGTCTTTCTGAAGACTGTGCAGATTGACTAGCCGCTCCCCCAACTTCTTCCATTCCCATAGCATAAAAGGAGTCATTCATTCCTTCAACAAAGTTTGCCATTCCGCCATATAGGCCCGGTGATGCACCTGCCATATAATAAAGTGCTTCAAGTAAATTATCAGCCAAATCGACGAATTCGTCAATTGTGACTCCATCACCTGATCCAATACCCGTAGCTGTTTCTCCATAATAATCTAGTAACAATTGAAAGAAGAAATTATTTTGAGCATGATCAAAAGCCAATCGTCCTTGGTCAAAGTACTCTTGGGCTTCCTCAAATGCTTTGGTTACTATGCTAATACTATCTGGATCTGCGTCGCCCATTTCATCCGCTACATCTGCTAACACTAATACTCCCATTCCCACTGACATAACGGTCTCTCCAACCTTCATACCACCATGGTAAGCAATTCCTACAGGGAGTAGCATAAGAATGAAAATTATAGCGAGTGGCTTACTAATTATGGTAATAGGTGCAAAAGAACCATCTTTTCTGAAAAAGCCCGTAGCTATCATTGAACAAAAGAAGCCAAAAACCAAGGCCATAAATATAATGAGTACTAAATCTATTAGTACTAAGTATCCTACAAATGGTTTTATTGAATCAATATCAGATTGAGCAATTTCAAAATTAGGATCATTGACGTGAGCTTCCATCCATCCAACAAAATCGTCACCTAATATCTTAAGTTCTGTAGCAAGGCCCCACGGACTGTTTATTCCCACGACTGCAGGAAGTACTGCAAATGGTGCCACAAAAATATTTGCTAAGCCTTTAAGCTTACTTCTAGTTAGTATTCCAGTTAAACATACTGAAAACAAGACGAGTATGATAAAGACTTGGGTCAAAAAGGGATCTTCATGTAATCCTCCAAAGCTGTAAATCAAAACTAGTGCAAGAGTTACAGCTATTGATATAATGAAAGATATAAGGAAAGGGAGTCCCTTTTGATATTCATCTTGATCTACAAATTCCATTTTTCTTTTTCTTCCTTTAATATTTATTCATTATCAGTAGTTGAGTTTTGGATGTATAATTGTATTTAATGATTTATCATTCAAAAAATTAAATTGTCAGTTTAACCGTTGAATGATGGAGCCAATTAGTTAAGAGCATATTTTCAATCCTCTCTCTTCAAATATTTAAGGGAGATTATACTTCCTTCAATTTGATAAGAAAAATAATCATTGTTGACAATCCTTATCCATGCCAATGAAAATGGTGTATTCAATATTATGAAGAAAGTAATCCCAAAAGCTATCTCAGCAGATGGGATAGAGGCTGTAGGGTTACAGCCGGTTCGATGGAGATTAGCTACAGCAATGGGCTAATTGATGATCTCAATTAAATACTAATGAATCAATTTGCACATTTGTAATAACCTAGTATCTCTTATTAATTTAGAAAAAACTTGATGATTCTCTAAAAGCATGTGGGAAAGCTTCAATAACTCCAAGGGGGGAGATATATCCTTCTTTTTTAAAATATATTTCTCCACTTCTTCCATTTATAAAAGCAGCACTTATTGCGCATCTTAATGGATCATTGCATCTGGCATAGAACGCAGCAGTAAGACCTGATAAAACATCTCCAGTGCCTCCAATTGCCATATCTGGATAGCCAGTCTTGTTAATTTTATATTTAGTCCCATTTGTAATGACATCCCACATTCCTTTTACTAAGAAAGTACATTCCCAGTCTTTTGCGACTTTATTAATTTTGCCAATCCTCTTTTGAATATTCTCTGGCCCTGAAGATAGAGATTCATTAGTTAATATAGTAAATTCACCCGAATGGGGAGTAAGAACTGTTTTTTGGCTTACATGTTCCTTTTTTATAAATTTCAAAGCATCAGCATCAATAATTGTAGGTTTCATATTTTCTCTAAGAGTTCTTACTATAGATTGCACAGTAGTTTTTGTTTCAGAGTGAGTTCCTAATCCTGGACCAACCACAACGACGTCAGACCAGGAAATTAATTCTTTAAGAATTGAATCTGCTTCCTTATTCAACGAGGTTCCTGGATAACTTCTTACAATCAGCTCCGGGGAGTAAGCTCTTATTGAATCGACAACCGCTTCAGGAGCAACAATGATTGATAAATCTGCCCCTGCTCGTAATGCACTTAATGCTACCAAAGCAGGAGCGCCAGTATAATCTGTTCCACCTCCTACAACCAAAATTTTTCCAGAATCTCCTTTTCGGGCATCCAATTTCCTTCTAGGAATTGCTAAGAGATCTCCTGGTCCCGCAACAAATTTTACTTCTTCAGGTATACCAATATTGACACCAGTTATCCTCCCGCAAGCTTCAGATGTTAACCCCGGTTTTCGTTGGTGAAGAGCAAAAGTTACAGTTGCATTAATCCAAAATTGTTTTCGTTCTCCTGAACTAGGATCAACTCCAGTAGGACAATCAATAGCATAGATAGGAATTCCTTGGTCCTTTGCTTCGTTAGCAAGCTTTACTGCAGTCTTGCTAGGCTCTCGAAGGTCGCCTTTTGTTCCAGTACCAAGAATTGCATCTATGATGCTGATATCACCCTTAAACCAATTAGAAGGAATCGAATCGGGTTGCTTGCAAATGACTGTTTGAAGTGAAGAAGAAAGATTTTTTGTTGTGTTCCAGTTGTGTTTGGTAGGAGACGATTTTGTTTTTTCAATATCTCCCAATATTATAACTTTAACATTGAAATACCGTGATAAATGCCTTGCTGCAACTAACCCATCACCTCCATTACCCCCAGTGCCACATAAAACTAAAATATGATCAATCTTAGAATTTTGGACATCAGAAAGAACATGATTTGCCACAGCAGCTCCAGCATTTTCCATTAGTTGTAAACGAGTAACTCCTAGGTATTCGGAGTTTATATCCTGGATCTGCATATCGAGAATACTAATCGATTCTTCATCCATTTGTAATCACTCTCTTGTAAGTATAATTTCTTTCGAATTTGAATTTGTCTTTTTCTTCCTATCTGTAAGTTAATACCAACCTTTTAAAATCCTAATTGAAATCTCCAAGATTTTCATTATCCTGTTTGATTTAGATAATATCCTTGTAACATCTATAAGTTTGAGTTAAAAAAATTGAGAGTCACTTGGAAGTAATATCATATTTGGTGAATAAAAAATGAAGGAATTAGAAAAAATCCATCAAAACACACCTTTTACAGAAAATTATCTCTCTAATGCGGGAATTCCTATACCTAAAAGCTTTGAATCGAGTAAAGATTACCTTAAAGCCTTAGAAGAGTGGGTTTGGGACGCAACCAATATTCTTGCTGAAAGAAACAAACAAAAACGTGGTTATGAGAGTAGTGGGTATTAATTCAGTAGATTCAAATTAGCTAGGGGAAAGAGGGAAAAAATCTCTTATTTTTGTCTGTTAACACGATTATATTAACAAAAGAGATTTTCCCTGCCTAGGTGACAGATTTGTCCCTCACAAAACAAATACTACTAGAAAATGCTCTTTTAATCATATCTTCTCGAATTAAAGACACAACTACGGCCTTTGATATTTACAAGCTAGTCATAGATACATTATCTGACCTACCTCACTTTGACTGGGTAGGAATCTATCTTGTAGAGGGAGATGAACTGGTTTTGGCCTATTACAAGGGCAAACCAACTGAACATGTAAGAATTCTCAAAGGCAAAGGAATCTGTGGTTCTGCCTGGGATCAAAACAAGAATATTATTGTAGAAGATGTTCGAGAATCAGGAAATTATCTTGCTTGTAGTCTTGAGACGCGTTCTGAAATTGTTGTTCTAATTAAAAGTCAATTCGGGGATAAAACAATTGGACAAATTGATGTCGATAGTGATCAAGTAAATGCGTTTAACACAACTGACGAAAAAATCCTGAATGAGATTGCTAGTTTGATTTCTATCCGTCTTAATGAATTAGGACTTACCTGACAATTATCAGAAAAAAGAAAAAATCAATTTAAATTAAGAAGAGATAATCCTTTTTTTTCTAAAATTTTTTATGTATTCAATTTAATATTTCAGATATTGATGATAAGTATATGACTAACAGTATTCTCGAAAAATCTATGCACTTAATTCCAATTAAATTTGTTGAGATGCATAAGTGTCAAAATAATTAAAATCACTGGAGTTACTTGAATTGAATTACAAAAATAAGTTTTTTACATTATTCATAAGTATATTGATGCTAGGGCTCATAATACTACCAGGATCTGGGAATAATACTTCTTTGGACGCCCCAGAGCCCTTTTTTGAGGTAACACTCAATCTTTCTTGGGAGGATTCCAAATCATATTTTATGGTTCAAATCTTGAGAAATGAAAGTGTAAAAATAGGAATTAAGATACAGAATGTTGTTCTTACGTCGAATGAAGCTCTTTTTTCACTTTTGTTTCAAAATATCGGTCATAAAACAAGTGATGCCAGCGGTTTTGATCTCGCTGCTTTTGAATGGGATATACAATCAGTTTCTCCAAAGGACCTTTGGCGTTTGTATCATTCAAACAATATTAATCCTACTGTTCGTGGTTCGAACTATTTTCCATGCAATGATAGTGAACTTGATGAGATCTTGGATAAAATGCAATCTTTACAAAACTTTGACAATCGTAAGGCACAGGTGAATCAAGCTTTAAACAAAATTATTTGGGAATTACATCCCGCAACAGGACTTTACCAAATAAACAGTAGTTTTGCATTAGATTCCGAGATTGGAGCTTTTGACGCAGTTCGTTGGGCAGCATCTCCTGTACCAAACCTTCAAGAGATGTATTTTGATAATAATGACGAATCTGTTTTCATGTATGGTGGTATGGATCCATTTCAGAATTTGAACCCTATATTATCAACGCAATATTATGATCGTTTGATTCATGGTGTTGTTTTTTCTAAAATGTATGAGTCTGATAGTGATTTCAATTATCAACCTGTGTTAGCTACAACTGATCCAATAGCAATTGGTTCAAACGATGCGATTGCTAATACGATTGATCTTAGTACGATTTCGAACGATTCACTTTATAAAAATCAAACGATTTGGGGTCCAAATCCAAACATTGATTATTCAGTTTATGATCCAAATGTAACCATAGATAATAAATCAATGTTTCTAATTACTCTCAGGCAGGACATTCCGTGGCATTCAGGCTACGGTTATAACTTGGGAGATTTCAACGTAACCTCTGACGATCTAATTTGGACACTTTCTTATATGTTAAATAAGACCGTTAAAAATCCATATCTACCGTTGTATCACGCATATTATGGAACAAATTATACTAAATGCATTGAGAAAATCAACGATACAACAGTTAAGATAAATCTTCGAGGAAATCTTGCTGATGGCAGTGTTGCAGATTGGTATGAGGCACTAGCGATTAGCCCATTACCCCAACATATCTTAGATCCTACATTCAATGCGACGCTGTGGGGTGGCGATATTGGAGAAACGCCTGATGGTACTCAAATTGCGACATATGAACATCATTCCACTTATACATTCAATACTGGTGAAACTGAGCATTCACTTGTTGGCACTGGTCCATATAGATTCGTGTGTCAAGATGGGCTATATTATGATTCCAAACAGAAGACCTACGTTCGTCCGGATGTCCTGTTGGTAAAATTTGAGGATTGGGGTGGTTATGATGATCATAGTCTATGGAGAAATCCAAAGTATTCTGTAAATAATATTACAGCGTATGGTTACAATGTAATCGACAGTGAGACAGTGGCAGGCATTGCGTTAGAAGATGGGGACATTGATTGTATGGATTATAAATTCTATCCTTCAAGTTCTTTAGAACGCGATCCAAATATACAATTTATTAAATTTACAGATTTGGCAATGAAAACACTAGCGTATAACACGTATCATCCCGAATTAAGCAATCGATTTGTCCGTTTAGCAATTTCACACATTATTCCACGTCAAAGTATCTTAAATGACTCCTTTAGTGGTGCAGGATTAAAGAATGAAATATTTGGTTTATCTTACCAGAGCTCTTTTTATCCTTCAGAATCAGTTTGGGACCTTTTCGGTCTTTCAGATACGTATAACACTGAGAATGTGACTTTTCAGGGGCATATTGACTATAATTTAGAGAAAGCTTGGGCACTTATGGAATTAGCAGGTTATAATATGAGCTCATTTCGCGCCTATTATGGTGTAGAACCACCAACTCCATCATCAAAGACAACATCTGGATGTACTTTTGTTGTGGTTGCTATTAGTTTAGTTCTGACTCTCGCTGTTCGGAAAAAAACATCAAAATAAGGTTTTAAGTTTAAATCAAAGACAGGATTGTTTTCAAATAATATTGTTTTTGAGTTGGAGTAAAAAAATGGTCCCGAGGGCGTGATTTGAACACGCGACCCCCCGGTGTCTATTCACCGGTCGCTGACAATCCCTTCATTTCATAAGATCTGGGATGTGACTAGTGTCTACAGCGTCACCATAAACCATTTCAGTTCATTCGGGTGCTATTGGAGCTTAAATAAGCTCTTCCAGTCTAAGCTACCTCGGGCCAATATCAAAATCCTAATCGTTCCTCAATTCTTGTTAATCGGAGTTCTATCTCTTCTACTGCTTTTGTGACTTCCTTAAATTTGCTATTCAGTTTTTTAACTGTTTCACTAATAGCTTCAGCTGGAACAGCGAATGTACCTTCCTCATCCTCGACGATTCCAGCTTTTTGCATCTGAAGAGAAAGATCGCGAGATAAATTGTCTAAGACCATTTCTGGTACTTGATGAGTGATTTCTGCAACTCGTAAGGCTTTGGTCAACGCCGTTCGGATACCCCCTCGTGATGCAGTTTTGAGATCAACCATTGCCATCTCATCTGCACCCAGGATAATTGCAACCTTCCAATCACCTTCTGGAGAATTGCGAATGCGAGCGCCGTAACGAATTCCGGGGATGTTGACATCAAAAGTAGGTTCAGCCATATTGATCACTTGTTATTCCTTAGATTTTGAGTCTGTTCTCATCTACGACTATTATATAATTTATCATTTAAATGTAGATCGTCGGTGAACACTGCATGAGAACCACTGGTAAATGCCCCAAGTGTCAGAATCGGAATATAATACGTAATAAAGTGCGAGGAAGATTGTTTGGTCTGGGATGTAAGGTATTTATCCCTGCGGGCAATCTTAGAACCGCGAGTTTGATAGCTTATGTTTGCATTGATTGTGGTTATAATGAGCTTTTTGTTGATGAAAAAGGAATTAAGAATCTTAAATCTTTTGTTTCAAAATAATAAAAAGAAAATAAATATTTCTGAAGCTCTAAGAAGAAATCAAGCTTTTTCAAAGATATCAATGGTACATCGTGCAAGTAGATCGAGTTTCTCGTTCTTACACTTATCAACTTGTGTACTTATTGTTGCTAAGGCAGTCTTATGAAGATCTTTTGCAAGACGAACTTGCCTGCTAAATTTTCGTGTTTTTATTAAATTAAAACATTCCTGCCAAGTTGTTTTACCACCAGAGATTTCATGTTCTATGCGTCGTCTACGATATCCTTCATTATTTTCGAGATATTCTTTGACTTCGTTGAAATTTTCCGCCCCGATACGTGGAGGTGATTCTACTTCTTTCCAATAGAGCTGAAAAGGTTCTAATTCATACCAGTTAAGGTGGAGAGAAGCATGGACTATAGTCTTCTTTCTTAAATAGAATTGTAACGTTCTTAGAACTTCTTTCCAATCTCTTAGTAAATGGAGTACATGAATAAAAATTACTAGATCCATTGATTTAGTTTTAAAGGGAATATCTCCTGCATTAGCCTGAATATAATCAAACTTAATTGTAGACTCATGTAATTTCTTCTTTGCTTCAAGAAGCATGGAAAGAGATGTATCAATACCAAAAACGTTGAAACCGTTTTTTGCCAAAGGAATAGCCACTCTGCCAGTTCCTACACCAATCTCGAGGATTCTAGAGCGCAGATGAAGTGATATTTCTTTAATCAACGTATTTATGAATAAATTAGAAAGCTTATCTGGAATCCACCTAGTTTTATCATAACAATCTGCGATCTGATCAAAGAGAAATGTCTCTAAAAGATCCATTATTAACACTACAGGCGATTTTTGGAATATTTCAAAAAATCATTAATTTTTAAGCTTTATAATAATGTAAAAAATGGTCCAATGTCCCTATTAATAAATTATAATCAAGATCCTCAAAATTTTTAAGCTTGAAACAATAAACAACGTCTTTAAACTTCAACTTCCACTTCTCTTGAATTTTTTCTTCCTCTACGCTAAATTCACGTAACGTTTGATCTCGTCCCCCAATAATAAAACCTGTTTCGGTTTGTTGTGCACACAAGATTGATTTCTTTGATTTTGAAGAAAGAATTTTTGACCCATCTACCTTATCGAGGAATCCCCAATAACCATCACGAGTCCCAAAAAGGATTTGTTCTTTTTCATTGATTTTGATATATCTTGATACAAGAACATTTGTACGGAATTCTTTTTTCCAAATTTCTGATCCATCTGGATCTATTTGAGTAAGTAATCCACCAGCAGGCCCCGCTTTTGCCCCAAAGACGAAATTACCCTCATCTCCCACATCACACGATTTGATGTAAAATGGCATTTTATGGCGCCATAACTCTTGCCAATCCTTGTCTAGTAAGAAAACATATTGTCCTGTACAAATAAGAATGGACTCTGGTGTTTCAGAAATCGCATAAACCGGATAAGAAAACACGATCTCTTTAAGTAGGGCTCCATCATAATCGAATGCCCTTGCCCCTCCATCAAAAGATCCGACAATGAGCATTGGAAAATATTTGCTAAAAGAGCCAATACTTGTTGACCCACCAAGAGTTTTATCCCATATAATTTCACCTTTATAATCCAATAGTAAGAATCGGGGACCACTACATATTGCCAGTCCGATTGAACCAATATCACAAGATGCAATCCAAAAATCGTGTGGTTGGGACTTCACAAGGGTTGGTTTCAAGCCACTACCTCTTCCTTCTTGCATATTAACACATTTTGTTTCATTTGTTTTTATAATATCTATGAAAGTAATACTATAATAGATAAAGAGACTAGAAAGAAAAAAATTGTCCCTATGAAGGTAATCAAGATTGATAGAAATCGATGGTAGCCTTATGGAAGGGGGAGGACAGATAATACGAACAAGTATTGCTCTAGCTGCAATCACAGGAAAAGAAATTCAAATTGCAAATATAAGAGCAAATCGACCGAATCCTGGCCTTCGAAGACAACACATTATTGGGATAGAGGCAGTTGCGAAGATAGCTGACACTGAAATTGAGAAACTAAATGTAGGTACAACCAGGTTTGATTTTCATTGCCACTCTCCCAAAGGTGGTAAGTTCCATTTGGATGTGGGAACAGCAGGAGCGATTAGTTTAGTTATCCAAACAATTCTACCCGTCGCTTTATGGGCCGAAAATGGTTCAAAAATTGAATTAAGAGGGGGGACGGATGTTAAATGGTCTCCTCCTATTGATTACATGCGGCAAGTTGTTATTCCCATCTTTAACAAACTTCTAGGGATAAAAATAGAATTGGATGTCATTCAAAGAGGTCATTATCCTCGAGGTGGGGGAAAAGTAGTTTTAAAAGTTCCTTCATTAAAATCAAAGAATTTTGAAATAAATCTGGATCCTATAAAGGAAACGGGAATTATTAACGGAATTTCTCATTGTGTTCGACTACCATCTCATGTAGCTGAACGCCAAGCTCAAGCTGCAAAGCGATTTTTGGAAACAAATGATTTACCAGTACAACGAATAGATATAGAGTCATATCTAAAATCAAAAGATCCTCATCATGGTCCTGGATCCGGAATTGTTTTATGGGCAAAGAAAGGAGATTTTACAATTGTTGGTAGTGACTCACTTGGTGAACCAAGAATAAAAGCAGAGAAAGTCGGAGAGGAAGCAGCTTTAAAATTAGAGAAGGTAATTCGTTCTGGTGCACAAGTTGACAAACATTTTGGAGATATGTTAGTTCCATATATGTTTTTATCACAATCTTCTTCTCACATTACTGTCTCTGAAGTTACTTCTCATCTTATAACGAATTTAGAAATCGCAAGAAAATTCATTAATAAACAATTCAATGTATCAGGGAGTATCGGAGAAACAGGAAAAGTTTCATGCTCATAAATTTAGTTAGGTGAAATATATGAACTTTATAACTATATTAGTGACGTGTCCGCCAACTGAATCTGAAAAAATTGCAAAAAAAGTCCTTGAAAAGCATTTAGTTGCTTGTGTAAACGTTATAGAGAATATTAGAAGTTTTTACTGGTGGAAAGGAAATCTTGAGACTGATAATGAAAGTTTGTTAGTCATGAAAACAAAAGAAGATCATTTTGAGTCATTAAAAGATGTAATCAAAGCAACTCATCTTTATGAAAATCCTGAGATAGTTGCTCTGCCAATAATTAAGGGAACAAAAGAATATTTAAATTGGATAGCCGCTGAAACTCAAAATTAGATTATTATTACAAAAAAGCGCCGAGAAGAAGTGGTAATACAATAGTAGCATCCGATACTACTGTTACTCTTTTGCTCTTAGGATCAATTTTCCCCCAAGAGATGGCTTCTTCCAAGCTAGCACCACTAAGACCGCCATGTTCTGGTCTATCCATTGTGATTTGAATACCATAACTTAAACTCTTGCTACTAGCAAGCATAGCCTGCAAAGTATAGTTTTTGGGAACTCCCCCTCCAACTACTAAAGCACCTGTTTTAGTGCTTTCAAAAGCAGTGGACAACATTTCTTGAAGTTCAGCATTTGGATCAAGCATTAAATCAATTTCTTGGCTCATAAGGGCAATATGAAGACCTAACATGCTATCTGTAATCGCAGGGCAAAAAATCGGTACTGAAGCTTGTGCAGCTGAAGCAAGAATCGATTCTTTTGTCTCTATTGTTTTACCTAGTTCAAGGAGCAATTTTGGGGTAGGTACCGCTCCTTTCAATGTTTGCTTGTCATATAAATGAGATAAAGTTGATCGAATCCATTCTTCCAACTTTGAAAAGGCACTATCATCGATAGTTGCATCTAAAATCCTGCTACGCCCTTTTTTGCGCAATTCACAGTCTGAAATTTCTTCCGTAATTCTTATATGGGGAAAACCAAGTACTTCAATCAAATCATGAGTCAAAATTGCTCCAGTAGAAATAACCACATCAAAAAACTTTTCTGATATGCTTTTAGCAATTATAGTCCTTAACCCCGCTGGAGTAAGAGCTCCTGATAATGCTAAAAATTTTGTACAATCTTTATCTTTAAGCATGGATTTCATTATGTCAAAAGCAATTCCAAGGCGTCGAGCGTTAAATGCACCATTCTTGAATTGTATTAAAATATCTTCAATACTGGTCTTTTGATTTATATCGATTTGATTCACCTGCTTCATGTTAAAAACCTCCATCAAAAAAAGAAATGAAATCCAAGAGAAGACTTATTGTATAACTTAAGACATTATTTTCTTCTTTAACTACTCTTGAAAAGGATCTTCAGGAACTTGGACATAACATTGAATCTGGAACAGCTACTAAGGCATTTATGGACAATGATAAATAGATGTTTAGAACAAACTCTAGTTGGCAACATTTTAGAGTTGAAAATAGAAATAATGAAATGATATGATCTTGGTAGGCTGAGCTTATGCATATCAAAACAAGTACATCGTCCTCTACTGGTCGTCGCATTAGTACTCATTCGTCTCAGCCTGAATTCTTTCTTTTTCTAAGCTCATTTAGAGACCAATGGGTTGAAGCCAAAGAACTGAATGACAATTTCATTATAAAAGAAATCTCTTTACCTTTTTCCTTAGGAAATGTGGTTTTTAAATTCGAAACCAACGGATTAGAAGGAGAGATTGTATCTTTTGCCATAGCTTTCAATGAAGAACTACATGTTGTCCAACTATGTAGTCCAGATGGTCTTATTGAGTTTTATAGACATTGTGTAGATAAAATAACCATCCTTGCCACAAGTGAGGCTCCATTATTTTATTCTTATGATATGAGATTCATAAGAAAGGCATTAGATCGCTTGAAAGAGGTTTCTGAAACTCCAGCTGTAAGAGATTTACGAGTAAATTGTCGAGACCTCTCGAAAAAAGAACGAAAGGCATTATTTGTCAGAAATTTACCTGATATTGATTCGAGTGAAGTACCACAATATTGGTCTACAAATTCAAGACTCTGTGATTTACTCTCGAACAGAACACCATCCAAAGAAATTCAACAGATTAGATGCACAATATTAGATTCACTAGCAAAACATGTTGCTTTAGAATGTACGAGGATTTCAATGATATATCTTCGAGATTTAATTAATAATTTTGATCAACTGAGCTCGCCAACACGTACTCCCCGTGAAAAACAGTATGAATTTTTTGCGGATTCAATGCGAGACTTAGGGGACTATCAATCTGCTGCATTCTGGTATTCTAAGCTTTTAGCGAGTGATATTGGGGAAAATATGGAGTATTATATGTCCCAACTAGAGTTTTGTATATCTGAAATGCGACCTGAAGAGCTAATCCGTTACGCGGTGTATGCTGCGCAAGCGGCTAAAGGAAAATCTCCATCTCCATAACCATTTTTCCTTCTTGCAACTGTATCACAAATATTATTCAAAAATTTCGGTTGGGAAATTGGACTGCAAGACGAATTACAGACACTTCATATTGGTATAGATGACACAGACTCACTTGAAGGAGGATGCACTACATATTACGCTAGTCTCCTCTGTAAAGAAGTTCATGAAGATCTAACATTTCTTGATTATCCCAACATTGTTAGATTGAATCCAAATGTTCCCTATAAAACTAGAGGAAATGGTGCTGTCGCAATCAGATTGAGTGGCCTTCCTGATAATCTTTCCGATTTTAAAAATCGTGTTAAAGAACGATTGAATCAATGGCTTATAACAAATAAACATGCACAACCTGGAGTGGCCTTTGTAGAAGGTCAAATACCAAAAAAACTAGGAGATTTTTACAGGAAAGCGATGACTGATCTCATAGACATTGAAACAGCCCTTCAGGTTGCAACGCAAACAAACTGTGATATTTATTCAATTCCACGCTTTTCAGGTAGGAGAGGAATTATTGGCGCGTTAGCTGCTATTGGGTGGGCACAAATTGCCAAAGATTATACGTTCGAGCTTGTTTCCTATCGAATTCCAAATAATTGGAAACGAGGAAAAAGGCAAATTTCCCAATCTAGCGTTATTGAAATGAATCATAATTGCCCTAGAACTTTTAGTAATTTCGATTCAATCAATAATGAAATTAAAATCGCCCCACATGGTCCAGATCCAGTTTTATGTGGTATCAGGGGAGAAAGTCCTGAAGAATTAAACAATGCGTGGAGAATATTAGAAATATGTGAACCAATATCCACCATCATGCTCTTTCGCACAAATCAAGGAACTGGTGATCATTTTCAACGAAAAATAAGTGTAAAAGACGCAAAACCCTATGAATCAGTTTTTCTTGAAGGCACCATTCTAACTAGACCGAAAAGGGAAAGAGGAGGACACACTTTTTTTTTACTTGAGGATGGCACTGGTAATATTAATTGTGCGGCATATGAACCGACACATCAATTTCGCGATACAATTGAACTTTTGTCAATAGGAGATCAAATAATTGCTTTTGGGGGGATAAGAGCTGCAACAAACATACATCCTTTGACATTGAACTTAGAAAAGGTAAAAATCATCTTCCTCTCTCCTCGAAATAGGACAATTAACCCTCAATGTAGTTCTTGTGGTAAAAGATTGAAATCTGCTGGAAAAAAGAAAGGATTTCAATGCAAAAAATGCTCTCGAAAATATCCAGATAGTAAACCTAGAGTTATATCATGCCTTCCCCCAAAAAAACTCCAAGAACTTAATTGGATACAACCAACAGAATGTGCGTGGAGACATCTTACGAAACCATATACAAGATTAAAGATACAACAGCAATGGAACGCGAATCTTCTCAAAATTAACGAATGGATCAAAATAAAATGTTTAACTTTGACAATATCGCATAATAAACGTTTAAATTATGAGTAAAATATGGTTCGATCTCGAGGTTGAGGGCAAACTAATGATTTCTGAAAGAAGCCAGATGGATGTAAAAATCCTCAAAGAAACGCTAAGCGAAATGGGGGAGATTGCTGCGGTAGAGATGCTAACACCATTTGATAATAGGAATTATAAAGTTCGATTTATAGGTCGAGGGCAAACTAAGGATATCTTTGCTAAAATTAACGATAGTCAAGGGGATCCTGAAAGTCCTTTGACAAGACATCGACTAGCTCTCCATCAAGAGCACATTGGATTGAATATTTTTCATTCAGTTTCTACTTTATTAGAGAAGATACTAATTCCTAATCCGATCCAATTTAAGAAAATTGAATCTCGTATCACAAATGAATATGGAGAATTTGATGAAACTCAGCTTCTATTTCTCCCATATGTTAACGAATTATCTAATGATAGTCCAAACACAGTAATTCCTCATGCTGTTTATAGTAATATGACAGAACTAGATGCTAAAACATTAGAAATCGTAAAAACCTCCGCTTATTCTCACTATGAATTTATTTCAGAGCCTATACAAAAGGAATTGTACCATAATTCAGGCTCTGAAATAAGAAGCATGTTGGATGATCAGAAAACTTACCTTAAAAGAGCCATTTCTAACGATAGGATTCTCCAAAATGTTCTAGATTTTCCTTACTTGAAGGATGACATTCAGATTTCATTTGAGGTCCTCTACCAAAAATTAATTGGTGTTTTTGGCCAGAAAACGGCTTTAGCGGAATATTGGCTTCAATTAAGACCCCTTAATGATACTGAGACCGTATATTATGAGAATATTAGTCAAGAATTCACTAAAGCTAATAAACGGGTGACAGTTCCAGGAGAACGAGCACCCTGGAATGAATCTATATTCCTTAATGATAGACCTCCAGGATCCCCCATTTGTTGGCAATGCGATTTCGAAAAGTGGAATGAAATATCAGTTGGAAGATTCCTCGGAGAGAACCTTGCACCTCTTTTAAGTTACAAATTTCCAAAACTCGTAAATACATATGCTCTATCGTTCTTACTTGCTTACGCCACCGATGGACTAAGACCTATATCTCCTCCAGAGATTAGGGAAAGGGTTATGAGTGGATTAGAGGTCCTTATTTCTGCAGTTCATCATGCTAGTGTTTATTGGCTTTGGCATGCTGCATACCAGGTTCAAGCTTTAGACAATGTTGAATCCGCATCTAACGCATTGAAACAAACGAGAAAACTACTTGCAAATCCATTATTTTTTATCGAAGCTGCAAAACAAGCCTTGAAGGATCCAGTGTGTCTCGAGGCTTTCTGGGAAGTTCGTGCAAGAGCTGTTTTACAATTTTTTGCTGATTGGGATTGGAATATTGCAGAGGAATACGAACAACACGTGAAACAGACGTCAAAATTATTTGGAAGATAACTCCTCCCCGCACTAAAGTAAGGTGTTTCTTTGCGATTTTTCTAAGAAGATTAAGTTGGAATAAATAAATGTCGAATCCATAAATCCATTGATTGACGAAATTCCTCACCAAAGGATGTAGGTGTCTGTTCGATATCTTGGCTTAGCATAGCTATAAAGAGATGTCCATGATCTCCAAGGTCTAATGATGAAATGGCAATATAAGTTCCTGTTGGGTAAGAGCGGAACACATGGCGGGTGCTATATCCTGGATCTCCGAATTGCATATCAGTAGGCACCCTAACTTTCTCTGGAGATTGAGTAATTTCCTGATAGATTTCTTCAAACATCTGATCTCTATCTTCTTTTGCCATTTTTGCGTATTCTGCAATGATCATTCCATGTGAACTAATTAAATAACTGCCCTGCAATCCATGGAATTCGCTATAATACCGGAGAGTGTCATTGAGTACTTGACTCATTGGTGATATAGCTCGGAATACAGAAGAAAACGCGGATACAATTGATCTAATCTTAAAGATGGACGTATTAAATTGATAAACATTTGACCATCCACTTTTTTGTAAAATATCATTCAGTCTCACCTTAAGATGTGATGTATTTGCATGAAAAGTGGCATCTCCATCAGAATCGAACTTATGAAAATGAATGCTAATGAGTGGTCTCTCTCCGAGTAGATCTAAGACAGATATAATTTCATCAAAATATTCTAATGCTTCTTCAAATCGGCTATAACTCTGAATATCTACAATAAACACAAGTAAAATTGTTTCAGAGAAATAATCATCCGGGGTTTTCAAATACATCTCACGAAAGGTTCTTTGGCCACCCAAATCAAATACTGAGAGATTATGACCTAGAAATAAGAATTTTTCAGCAGCTACTCCAGGTGTCGGACGAGAATCTGCAACAGTTTTCATTTGTTGAAGTGTTTTTAATGTAGAAGTCTTTCCAGCTGCATCTATTCCTGCGAGAACCAAGCGTTTCTTACCTGCTAATTCTGTTGGATCTTTGAGATCAGCATATACACATAGAATTTTAGCTGTAGTAGTCCAACGGTGTAGTGCCTCATCATCTATTGATTTAAACTTGATTTCGGTTAAACTTAGGTCTCTCACAGTTTTAATTCCTTGTTCCGCTAGTTTAATTCCAAAAAAGCGGTTAATCCCTTTAAGAACTGTTGTTTCTAAATCAGGTAATGATTTAACATCTTTTATATCCATTTCTTGCCTTCTATGTTCATCTAATAGAAAAAGAATTTTTTCTGGGATTGCCAAGTTAAATTCCCTCATTCCAGGAGTTTTATCAGACATAATATGTTTAATTAGTTAATTAATTTTTAATTTATTCAAGGTAAGCATTCAAGGTTTTTTGCCAAATTTTTTACTAATAACTGTGTTTGATAAATATCTGTGAGAGAGGTTTCTTCAGCTGGTGAGTGAAGTCTTACAACTGGGAACATAATACAAAAGGTTGGTATTCCCGCGCGTGTAAGTGGTCCTGCATCGGACCCTCCTGAGTCAAGAACTTCTTTTTGTAAAGGGATTTCATTTTGCTTAGCGACCTTAGATAAAAGTTTCCGATCCTGTAAACGAAGGACAACACCTGGATCCCAGATAGTGCAAACTGGACCTTCATTTAATTTTACAGTTGGTTGAATCCAAGTAGCATCGATTACTATAGCGAAATCAAAATTCTGATTTGATCTTAAAAAGCTTTCAATTCCTTTTCCTCCAATTTCTTCACGAACTGATGCAAGAAAATGAAAATTATTGTTATCATAAGCAAAAGTGTCAATTAGACTAAGTAATATTGATAATCCTACCCGATTATCCAGCCAGCAACCTTTGACCATCATATTATCTAAATTCAATTTGTAAGGGATATTTACAATGGTTTGATCACCAACTTCAACATCAGCTTCAGTGAAGGATAATTCACCCTTATTAGAATAAAATTTAGTTACTTCTTCAGAACGTGATATTTCACCATTAATTTCATATTTTTCACTTATTATTTTAGCAGGAACATAATCATAAAGGGAAAGTGGTGCTATAGCAACAGGTAGAAGGGTTGCTTCCTTCTCGTTGTGAATTTCCTTAACAATATAACCAACAGAATCCATGTGTGCAGTAATTAATATCTTTGGGTCTGAAGCACTATTTCTTAATGAAACATTTGAAATTTTATCTCGAAAAACTGATCCATATCGTTTCATCTTTGAAAAAATATAATCTGCTACTTTTTCCTCATTTCCAGAGACGCCGGGTGTTTTTAAAAGATCTTGTAAATGTTCTAATATGAAATGAAGGGACTTATCACTAGTTAATTCCAAAAATATCACCTAAAGCGTATCCATTCCAATAACGAAGATATTTTGAAGATAAATTATATTAATCCTATAAGATGGGTTTGAATTAGGTCGGTAAGATAATTTGAAAACAAATACGAAACTACTTGTTTCACCTATTAATGTGGAAGAAGCTCTTAGATGTAAAGAAGGGGGAGCAGATATTATTGATGTTAAGAATCCTCGGGAAGGGAGTCTTGGAGCAAATTTTCCAAGAGTTATAAAATCAATTCGAAAAAGAATTGGATCAGATACTATACTTAGTGCCACACTTGGCGATGTAATGTACAAACCTGGTACTGTGGCTTTAGCTGCTTATGGTCTAGCAAATTGTGATGTGGATTACATCAAGGTTGGACTTTTTGATTTTAAATCTTCAAAACAAGCTATTGAAACGCTTTTATCTGTTAAAGAAAGTGTTGAGATGGTATCTGCAGATATAAAAGTCGTAGCTGCTGGTTATGCGGATTTTAGTCGAGTTCATTCCTTATCACCTTCTGAAGTTATAGAAGCTGGTGTTTCAGGAAATTGCGATGTAATAATGTTGGATACCGCAATAAAGGATGGTAAGGGCTTATTCTTCTGGTTAAGCAATGATTTTCTCCAAAAATTTGTTGAAGAGGTTCATTCAAGCGGAACACTTGCTGCTCTTGCTGGATCACTTAGTCTTCCTGATCTAAATCCTGTATGTAACTTTGGTACAGATATTGTCGGAGTTCGAGGAATAGCATGTTCTTCAAATGATAGAAACGAAGGTCAAATTACAATAGATCGAGTCACAAAATTGAAGAGTATTATTCAAGGTTAAATCTCAATTCAAAATATCTTTTGTAACAATGCTTGGTTTGTTGTTTCTTAACACTTGGAAGGATCTATTCATGGAATATAAAGAAGCTAAAAACCACATCAAGAATCAAACTATCGAACAAATGATAGAAAGTGCGGGGCAAACCACTGGGTATACTTTTCTTGAACAAGCGTTAACTGATAAGGATAAATCAGTACGTTTAAACACAATTCAATTTATGGGTGAAAAAATCTTAACTCAATCGCTGGGTAATCTTATCCCTTTTTTAGGAGAGCGTGATAGAGATATTCAAGAAGCTACAATCAAAACCTTATCTAAAATGGGCGCTCTTGCCGTTGTTAGTTTAATCTGGTCTTTAGAAACTCCAGATTTACAAAGAAACAATGCAGCTTCTGTTCTATTAGAAATCGGACCTCAAATTATTCAAGATATTCTAGATCAAACCCGAGCGTCAAACGTTGGAAGTAGCTTCCATTTAGCAACATTTTTGGAGTTATATCATCCTGATGAGGATATAAGACAATCTGGTATAAATATTTCTTCTCCCCTTTTATCTGCGGGTATTAGCCCATTAGTAATGAAAGATACCGCGAATAAAATCTTCAATTCATTGCGTGATAATGATCCAAATGTTAGAGCTCGAGGAGCACGAATGATTGGTCGTTTAGGTGTTTCTCCTGATCTTTCAATCGTAAATTTGACAAAATTACTTGATGATGAATCTGAACAAGTTCAAATTGCTGCACTTGGTTCATTAGCGATGTTTGGCGAATCACGGACACTTCCTTTTTTCGAGAAGAAAACCCAATCAAAATCCGCAAATGTCCGTAAAGCTACTGCTACTGGTCTAGGTAAAATATATAACGCAGATTCTGCAAAAATCTTAGTGCCCCTTTATTTATCGGATAATAAATCTGGTGTAATTGAAGCAGCAGATATTTCACTTCAAAGACTTGGAGAACATGCTCTTCCTGCGTTAATTCAAAGTCTTTCTCAAGGAAATCCAAGATCTGTAGAGATAATAACAAAAATTGGTCGTAGTTCTATTCCCCAACTTATAGAAGCTCTTGAATCCAAGAGTATGGAGACTATTAACCTAACTTATAAAATATTAATAGAATTCGCTGATGATTCCATAATAAATATCCAAGAGAAAGTTCAGAATGAGGTATCACAGATTTTTGTTAGAAATCTCTTACCCTTACTTCCAAAATTACCTGGAGAGGTACCTATCCACATTGTATGGTTTAAGTTAATAAGTAAAGGCAGTGTTAAACAAATAATCGAAACTATAACGGAATTCGGAGAAAGAAGTATTAGCTACCTAGTTAAAATGATATCTAATTTGGAACCAAACCTCATAGAACCAACTTGTGAAGTACTCTCAAAATTACCGTTAGAAATCACTGTTGAACCATTGATTATGGGTTTTTCGTCAATAACTGAACCAGAAACTGAAATTGTAATTAAATTCCTTAAAGCAATTGGAGAAAAATCCGTTTTGAATAGATTGAAAGAATTAGCAAAAGAAAATCCTGAAGAAGCAAAAATCTTGTTATTAGGTATATGTGGTGTAAAAGAGTTTGAAAAACTCTGTACTAAAGGTAGAAAAGCTCTAAAAATGAAGTGAGAAGATAGAAAATCCTTAATTCTGATTGAGAAGCTGTTTAAGATCATTTAAGTAAGTTGACTGTTGTGTAGAGATTATATCCCATTTTACTTTCTCTTGAATGATTTTGTCTTTTGTCACGCTGTCTAAAGAAACCTCAGGCTTATCATCGCCTGCAGTTATTTTGATAAAATCTGTCACACCTAACTGTTCACCGACATGGGCCGTAATGCTATCACTTGTAGCATCCCAACTATGAGGGATAGGATCATGCATTATAAAATATTTAAAAGGAAGAAAAATATCAATATGCCCATTTGGGGTCATTCTAGGCTTATCTACTAGAGAGGCTTTAGGAATCATAAGAGACAATAAAACACCCAATATTTCAGTAGCTTTTATTGCCATCCAATGAGCTTCAGTTTCAGTCAGATTTGACTTTTTTTGATGTTTTTTTACTTCTCTTGAATACAAACCTCCTCCTGGTACCAAGCAAAGACCAATTCCTTCCCAATATTGAAAGAAGTTGCAGAGGGTCAATAACACATTGTGGTTGGTAAGTAAACTACCTCCTAACTTAATAATCCTCATTTTGTTTCCATTCCCGTAATAGTGTTGCTACAGCTAAAGCAGGGAGAATGTCTGATTCTTTTTTACTGAACTTATTTGAAAGAAAGATTAATTCAGATCTAGTTGGTATAACAATATGATCTCCAATTATTTTTGCCCCAATACCTGTTAAAACAATAGCTTTAGGGATACTGGTTGGATCATTTTGTAAAACTTGATTTATCCCCTTTTGGATGCGTTTAATAAAAATTTTAAAGTATTGAGAGGCTATTTCTACAATTTTTTTCTCAGATAAAAGATTCATATCTCCACAAATAACTCTCGCTATTCTAGCTAAACAGTCATTCTTAGAAGTAGATCTACCATCTGGAGGTGGTGTTGTATAATCTACTGAATTAATTAATTCGAGGACCCGTAGGACATCTCCCATACACGCAAAAAATTCTGAGCTTGTTTCAGTTGGAACAGTATCTAATAGAATCTCATTTGTAAGAGCTGCTAGGTTAGTTCTCAATGTTCCAACATAAACTAGTTCCCCGGTTTGTAATCTATCAATATCCGTTTTTCCTTTCGGTTTAGGTGTTCCATTTTTAATATGGATAATATCAGTTGTAGTTGAACCTATGTCAAGAAACAAACAATCCGGTATTTTTTTTGCAATGAAACACGTGCTTGCAAACCAATTTGACGCTGCTACTCGATTCCAATTAATAATTGCATCAGAAGGTGATAGAAACTCCCCAGTAGTCGTAAAAATTAATGGTGTTTGTTTTGTAACCCTTGCTACACAATTAGTTATGAATTCAATCCCTTCTTTTTTTGTTTTAAATGTGTCAGAGAGTTCTGCTGTAATTGTCAAGGCATAAATTGTATTTGAAAACTTTTCATCAACTTCTAAAATTAATTTTTTGATAAAACTGGGAAACTTTGATTTTTGTTCCCAAAAAGGGAAATAGTATGATTCTGCAAATTCAGTAATTAGATTTTCATCTTTGGTTTTTCGTAAAACTACTATTTTCGTGTTTACTCCACCAATATCTAAACCACAAAATGTACTTTCAGGAGTCAAATTAACTAATCTTCCTTTGTATTTCATTTGAAATTTTCATGAATTCCTGATAAGCAGCTTTCTGATTATCTCCTTTGACAGCAATAAAACTAAAAGGCTTTTTTTGAAAAGGAAAAGGTGGAGATGCTATTTCAGATTTTCCTAAAAGATCAATTGTTGTATCCCAAGATTCAACTTTTTGACAAGGGACTTTTTTAAATATAGAATAACCTTTTGGTAAAGATTGGAACTTCCCTGATTCTAATACAACTTTGAAATTATTTGATGTTATCTTTGGACAAAGAGTCCACATATTTACTACTGAACTCGTTACTCGAGGATTACATTCTATGAACCAAAAATCATTAGGAGTAGCAACAAAATCAATACCTACCCATCCTTTTGCTTCTGTGTTTTGTTTTAGAAACCTATTTGCCAATTCTGAAATTTTATCGTAAAATTTGAAATGATAAGGACCTTCCCCACCTTGATAATCAAAATAAAGTGTTTTTGAATTTATACTGATGATTTGCTGGTTCATCGTAAGAAGAAAAGGACTGTCACCACATAAAAAGGAACAACTTCCAGCTTTTCCGTTAATATACTCTTGAAGAATGAATTTCTCTTTCTGAATATAGTCAAAAGTTGAACAAGCTAGATCAATGTCTTTGGCAGTGCGGACCTGTATAACCCCATCTGAACCTACTCCATCGAGAGGTTTTACAACAAAAGTTGTTTGTTCGGAAGATAATATATCTCTAGCTGTTTCATATGTACAATGAATAGTACGAGGATTGGGTATATTTAACAAATCCCAGGATTTTTTAGTTTCCCATTTGTTTCCTGTAAGGTGAATAAATTCACTATTTGATCCGATAAGTTTACCTGGTGCCTTTTTCTCAATTATTTTAGTACATTGAGCTAATTTTCCATTCGTTTCAGGTGCAATACAAATAATGTAATCCACTTTCGAAGTTAAATTAGATAATTGTTGATAAAAATCTTTTTCCTTTTGAATAATCTTGCATTCAACAGGTAAAGCTTCTGAAATCGCCCTTATTCGAGAATCAAACAA
>JAEOTI010000135.1 GCA_016839955.1 Candidatus Hodarchaeota archaeon
AGGAATACCATTAGCATCTAGTACAAATAGCTCTCTAACTTTTTCAGTTGCATTCATTGGTCAAGATCCTCCTTCAAACCTAGCAACAAGCCAATTATCTCCCACAGTTTTTATTTTCAAATCCGCTGCTTCAAAGATAGTTTTAAGTCTAGAACGGTCAATTGGCTGAGGATATCCTTTAATTACCTGCATCAAGATATAAGCGGCACTAATTTCTGATTTTTCATCCATAGTAGGATCATCGGTTATTACACGACCCCCGGGTTTCAAACAACTAGCTATCATCTTTGCTTTTTGCTCAATCATATCTGGGTTAAATGCAAAGAATTCTTCACCAAAAAAGAGGTCCAAACGGTTAGAAAGGCCTTCATCAGAACTTAAAGCACCAATTAGATGGATAGAGATCTTTTTTAAGACTTCGGAGTCACCCTGAAGACGCAAGAGAGAAAGTAAAGATGAAGCCCATCTATAATCATGTAAAAATAGATGAATTATTTCGGGATCAAAAATAGTATTGATTTGGGCGATAGTGGACGATAATGAGACGTCTGCGAACGCAGCTACTCCAATAACCCTACTACTATCTGGAGCGAAGTTCCGTAGGAGAACTTCACGACCAATGTAAACTAAAGGACTCTCAAAAACAGCCTCAAGAATAATTCTTGGTAGTGTATTAATTTCAATTTGGTCATTTTTCAGAGCATTTGGTAAAAAACGAGCTGCATCAGAATAAAAATGAGTTAAGACAGACCAGGACTCTTTGGGAGGGAGTGGGGATGCTTTTATTGTTTTGATAACATACAGATTGTTTTGCTTCCCAATAAGTTTATTGTTCACTAAAAAGTCTAAAATCTGATCTAAAAGCTGTACATTAGTATAATTAAATTCACTTACAAGTTCGTTCAGTGATTGGGGTTGTGAGAGAAATTCTAGCCAACCTTTTGATAATAGAGTATTTAATATTAGCCTGGATGCGATCTCTTCAGATTCTTTATAATCTTTATAGGCCTTTCTAAGATCAGAGTCCGTGAGATACTTTCCTACTCTTTTTAAATTGAACATTCGGTCTGAGAGTCGTCTTAGCATGAAGATTTCCACCTATATGAATAATTTTGCTATTTTACCCTTTGTTGAAGAAAAGAAATTTTTGAGACTTATTGACGCTGCTAGGTCTTGGCTTCCAGTTAAATATGTTGGGTACACATGTATATGACCTGCGATATCACTAATGTTATTCCCATGTTCCACAGCCATGACCCACTCTTGAATTGCTTCTCCTGCTCGAGGAGATACAATTGTAGCCCCTAAACACGTCCCATCATTATTTAGAACTAATTTAATAAAACCTTCTAACTCTCGATCTGTCTTTGCTCTGTCATATTTGGATGCAGGTAATATATAACTCATAGATTTAGGATGGATTACCTTTGCTTCTTCCTCTAATAATCCAATATGGGCTATTTCAGGATTAGTAAATGTTGCCCATGGAACAAAGTTATTTTGGCCTTCGGAAGTACCTGGAAGTAATGCATTTCGTGTAGCAATCCAACCTTGCCACCCGGCATAATGAGTAAATTGTGCATTACCGGCTACACAATCACCTGCAGCAAATATATTTTTCGTTGAGGTCCTAAGTTTTTTATCTACGACGATTCCATCCTCGTTATTATCAATATTTGCATTTTGTAGGTTTAAACTTTCAATGTTGGGCTTTCGACCAGTTGCTATTAACAAATCGCCTCCTTGTATTTTCTTATCATTAAAATTAATAGTAATCTCCTGTTTTATTGATACTACTTTCTTAATATTTGGTTTATAATGAATAGTTATGCCTTCTTCTTTGAACACTCGGTCTAATAATTCAGAAACTTCGGGTTCTTCTTTAGATAATAATCGGGATCTCACAAACATAGTAACATTAGATCCTAGTCGATTAAAAGCCTGGCTTAATTCACTAGCGATAGGTCCCCCTCCAATAACGAGTAGTCTTTCTGGAAGTTTCTTTAATGAAAATATACTTTCGTAAGTATGAAAATTGACCTTTTCAAGACCCTCTATTGAAGGTAAGGAAGGTTTAGCTCCAGTACAAATTAATAATTTGTCAAAAAGGATTTCTTGATTTCCAATCTCCAATGTTTTAGCATCTACAAACTTTGGATCACCTATAATGACGGAAATTCCCTCTTCTTCTAATACTTCAGGTTTTTCTTCAGAATAAACCTCTTGGATAACAGATTGTACATGTTTCATTATTTTCTTCAAATCGACCTGAGGTTCAATTTTCTGCAAACCAAAACGATCAGCGGTGCGCATTTCATGTACAAGATTTGCTACTTTGATCAATGTTTTACTAGGGACACATCCGGTCCAAGTACAATCCCCACCTATACGATTTTTTTCTATTAACAAGACTTTCTTACCAATCTGGTTGGCAAACGAAGCAGCTGTTAGACCCGCAGAACCCCCTCCAATAATCACGAAATCGTACTTTTCTGGTACCATCTTAATAACTCTCTTAACTTTGGATTAATCAAAAAAGAGAATCTTCTATTTATCAAAGAATAAAATAAAACAGATAATTTCTATTCTTGATATAGTATAGCTAATACTAATATCTTATAAAAATTATAAATAGTAACTTTCTGGCAATTATTTGACAATATTTGGGTGTTTATGGAATTTAGGGTTTTCTACCTGTTAATAAAACATAAGAACAATAACCATCGTCAATCAAATCTTTTGCCCGTTTTAACCATTTTTTTACTTCTTTAAGGTCTAAGTCGCCTAAATCTATCTTTTTTAACCCTTTAGCTAACTCAGCAACAAAAATTTTCTTTTTAACATCTTCATATAACTTATAGACAGCATCTATTTTGTCTTCAACGTGAAGATCTTCGAAACCAGCTTCAC
>JAEOTI010000136.1 GCA_016839955.1 Candidatus Hodarchaeota archaeon
ATGTGGAAACTGTATATATTGACTCCAATTTGAAGGATGTAGCTCGTAAGTTTAAAAATCGCGATATTGACCAATGTCCTGCGGTTGATGCTAAAGGAAACCTTCTTGGACTAATTACAGACCAAGACCTACTCCGAGCTTATGTTAAAACATCTCAGAAGGAATGAAATCGTTCAATCCTTTTGATCAAGGCTATTTTTTAACTTGTAGGATCATTAGAATGTAATTGTATGTCCATAAAAGCCGATACCAGGCAAGATCCATGAAATCAGCAAATTGATCGATTATTGGAACTCCCAACTTCTCGATAACGTAAGCGAAGATTAATGTACCAACGAAACCAATGGGTTTCGCAAGAAAATCATGCGCAAAGCTAAATTTGCTGATATCACCCCATTGCTGATAAACCAACCACAAATGAAACATAACGCGAAGAGTATTACCAATGTATAACATTATTGCAAATACGGTTAAAGCGATAGCTCTCCGTTGCCAGGGAGCTTTCGTTACAAGAATTAACGCGATAATAATGGCACCCGCTTGCATACCAGTACAAGCTCTCACAATTGCATAGTTCGTCTCAGTAATTCCAGGTAAGTTAATTGCAGGATCAGGAACATCTTTCTGCCAATCTGGTGTCTTTGATGCATCAATTCCAATAACCTGAAGGCCAAAAAGAATGCTATCTCTGAAAACTGTTTCAAGCCACATATAAAACTCGTCACCACCGGGAAAAGGAGCAAAATAAACAAGTAATGCTAAGGTTGTTCCTACTAAAAATGCTAAGATTGTACGTCGCTCTTCTAAACCGGGTGGGGGAGAAGGTAGTAATCTTTCTTTGGTAGAACTCGGTGATGGAGGTGGAACAGTCGCATCGACTGAAGTGGTGGCTGTTTCTGAAGTCAACTTATAATCCTCTACAAAGTCATTCGTTAGGTCGCTACTTTAAGCTCTATTATGTTGGCTTTGAAAAATGATTAATGAAATAATTGTTTTTATATGGGTCATTAAATGGCCGCGTACTTAAGCCTGGGGGAGAAGATGCCTTATTTGCATCTATCTATGATCTTCGGTGAGTTAGCGCGGCCTTAATCACGGATTTCGAGGTTGACCATTATAAACCAACGAAATATTACGGTATTTATTCCAAGCTCAGCTTTAGAAGACACTCCGGATCTTAGGGCTAGAACTGAGAAATGTTTTCGAATCGCCCGGAGTCTTGCTATCTTTCGGGTTCAAAATTTAGTAATTTATCGTGATCCTTTTTCAACTCGCCAAGATCATGATCGGAATGGTTCGATGCTACAGCTCATACTCCAATATTTGGAATGTCCTCAATATCTTCGGAAACGATTATTTCCCCGCCACGCATGGCTAGGATTCGCTGGTACCCTTCCTCCTTTGGCTGTTCCACATCATTTTACTAGACCTCCTACAAAAGTTGGAGATATTAGAGAAGCTGCTGTATTTCTTAGAGAAAGTAAAACAGTAGCAGATATCGGAGCAAAAACTCCAATTGATGTTGTTAATCCCCCAAAAATGAATTTAGGAGACAAAGGAGTAAGAAAAACTGTCAGTGTTAAATCTCTTAACCCTATGAAAGTCGAGATCCTAAAAAACACTTATCTAATTCGGAATAAATATTGGGGGTATAGGACTCGTTTTTCAAATGGCCTTTTATCTCAAATTCTTTCCGAATTTAAATGTCTTAAAATCGCTACATCAAAAAATTGCCCTACTCTAGAGTACGAAGAAAAAAGAACCCTTAGTGAGAGTAAAGATTTAGCTATCCTATTTGGAAGCCCCACTAAGGGAATACAAGAGATTCTAAAAGTTGAATCCAAAAAAATTAGAGATGTTGCAGATAATTGTTATAGCTTCATTAAATTTACAGGAACAAGAACTATTCGTTTAGAAGAAGCAATATTTATCGTTCTAGCCAATATTCAAAAATAATTCGTTAATTTATGGGATATTAATGCCATTTCCTTCAATTGAATTTAAAGAAAAGCTCAGGAAAATGCTTAATTCCAAGAAAATTACCGTAGTGGGTATTGGAAATGTTATGCAAGGCGATGATGCTATAGGAGTAGTTGTAGCTCAAAGAATTAAAGAGAAGAAAGGAAATTTTCATGTTATTATCGCTGAAAGCACACCAGAAAATGTTATCGGACCAGTCGTCCGTTCAAATCCGGAACTTGTCCTATTTATTGATGCAGCAGATTTCGGAGCAGTAATAGGTACCGTTGCTGTTTTTGATCCTACTACTGTAGAAGATGAAGCCTATCTGGGGGGAAGTCATGCATTACCTCTTTCGATGTTTGCTTTGGCTATTAAACAAGAAATTCCAGCTGTAGATATCATAATTATTGGTATACAAATTGATAAGACGTTTTTTGATGCAAAAATGAGTACGTCTGTTGAAGAAACTGCAGATTGGTTAGTCGAATTCCTAATGGGAGTGGGATAATTCGATCATCAATAATGACGTAGGTCTTCTTCTACCTCAACCTTTTGGTGATTTTCGCTTAGTTATTTCACCAATTTTGAAGAATTTTGAATTCAACTGCGTAAGATGTGGGGATTGTTGTCGCGAAAGGAATGTTTGGGTAAACATTACAGCTATCAATAGAATTTCTTCTTTTCTTAATCTTTCGTTAGAGAAAACAACTACAAAGTATTTTTTAGATTGCTCTGGAGAAACAACTGAACTAGGAACAATTCTTAATGAGAACACGATGAAAATTCGATTTAGAGAAAATGTCTGTCCATTTCTAGACAATTTGGATGTAAAATTTACTTCTTGTCAAATTTATCCACATAGGCCCAGCATTTGTTGTTGCTTTCCTTTCACTTACTCGATTCTAGCTAAAAATCAACTGATCTTAATACTTCCCGCCATCAATTCTGATGGTAAAACGACTTGCCAAGGATTTATTCAAACAAATGATCAACTAAGTGATAAAAACGCTTATAAACTCATTTTTGAGATAATTGATGATATTATTAAAGATATCAAGGTAAGCTTTGAGATTACAAACTTAAAAACACAATTAAAGACAATCTAAGGCATTTTTGTTGTGAGTTAATGAGAAAGACTTTTACTAGAAGCAGAAAAATCCCCATTAGAGAAGCGGGGGTATCCGAGCCAGGTCAAAAAGGTGCAACTGGTTGTTGTTCCAGATCAAAGGAGCCAGACTCAAGATCTGGTGTTGTAGAACTTCGTGAGTTCAAATCTCACCCCCCGCACTAACCAAAAATAGGGAATAGTGATTGCATGAGCAGTGAAGACAGGTTGGAAGGTGTAAAACCAACTCGGATGGAATTAATCGAGTTAAGAACTCGACTTTCCTTGGCAGAGAAGGGGCACAGCCTATTAAGTGAGAAACTAGAATCATTGACAAATGAGCTCTTCACATCCCTAAATTTGCACAAAGAACTGAAAGAAAAGGCTGTTGAGGTTCTTAAAGCAGTCCATCCAAACCTTGCAGGAATTCGTATGGCATTGGGACCCAGTCAAACTATGCAAATCGCTGCAACCATTCCTCAAACAAGGACAGTTGCACCTAGCTTTCGTAGTTTAATGGGTGTGAGAGTCCCTGTAATTGAATTAGTTGAAGAAAAAACGCCAGAAAACGCTATTCCATATAATCTACTCGATACGACAATTCAACTTGATGAAGCTCTTGAGATCTTTATTAATGCCTTAAAAACTTTAATTTCAGTTGCTGAAACCCAATCAACCTTGACTAGATTAGCAAAGGAAATTTCAGACACAAAAAGAAGAGTAAATGCGCTAAATTACATTGTTATTCCACGTATTCGAAACACAGTGGATTGGATTACCTTCACACTCGCGGAACAAGAGAGAGAAGAATTTGTCCGCTTAAAAAAAGTTAAGACTAAGATTGAACGAAGTGCCACTTAGTTTAATAATCCTTTTCTCCAAAAAAAATTCTCGAGATATAATAAGAAAGACAATTCACTTTTTTTTTAGAAGTAGTAGAGCTTTTTCAAATTAATAGCGAAATATATTCTGATATATGTTTTTATACGAAAAGAAATTGCTTATTTTACATTGTGAGAACACTTTATATGCATCCATCTATTGTAGATCTTCCTAAGTAAGAAAAGGAAATAAGAACCATAGTATTTCTATCTAGAGTAGAATGGAGTTCAAACTCTAGCAAGGTAATAAGAATTAATTACAATAAAGAATGACTTAATTACAGAAAGGATTCAGAATTAATAACGGAAAGGAATTAAAATTGACACTTAGTAAAAAAGCAAGTCCTATTTGGGGAGGTTTGCCTATTCTTGGGGCATTGACTTTTGTAATGGGTGTATTAATTAGAGAAGAAGTTTTGGACACAGATATTGGTTATGCCTGGGGAGACATGCTTATTTTAAGCGCATGTCTGTTTATAATGGGCTTAGCTTATTTCATTGGAACTGCAGAAGGTTCAAAACGCTCATTATCGAAAGTTAACATCCTCTGGTTACTTATTACGCTAATAGGAACTGTAACAGTAATTGTTGCAATTTTAATTCGTAATGAAACCCTCAAAGAAGATACATACGAAAACTTTGTTACAGCTAACTGGTTTGATTATCTCTTTATTGGAGTTATCCTATTAGGTGTAGGACTTACTCTTTTCCTGGGTTCACTTGATGAGAACCCTAGGACTCGTGAATGGGTCTGGAAAACTTTTCCTCTCTTTACCATTTTTCTCCTTGCAGGATTAACACTTTTATTAGTAGGGGCCGCTCTTGAAACGGGGTCTCTTGAAGCTAAAGATGTTGAAGTCTTCAAAAATAATCGATGGGACGAAATTTATGTAATTGGTCTTATTCTATTCGTAGTAGCCCTTGCATTTCTTTTTACAAGCCTTCCTGATTCTGGTAGAAATATTCTTTGGAAATTTTGGCCAATTTGGTTATTAATTGCCTTTATTGGAACAATAGTTGCACTTACAGGCACTCTAGCGTCATTTAAAGTTTTTAACCAGACCTCAATGACATTTGAAGATGATTATACTTGGATAGAACTTCTTCTATATTCAATCCCACTCCTAGTCCTTGGTTTTGGAGCATTATTGGCTACAGCACCACCAGGCGCTCGTGAAAATATAGCAAAATTTGACTTAATCTGGATGAACTTCATTGGTATTGGTGGAGTCATTGTAGTTCTTGATTTGTTAAAACGATTTGATCTTCTTGATGAAGACCTTATTGCACTATTTTCTGTGTTTCCTTGGAATGATTTCATCATTCTTGGGTTAATCCCTCTTTCCCTTGGACTAGGTATCGTTTTTTCCTCACGAGTTGGAGAAACTGTGTCATTCGCAAGTATAGACACTGCAACAATAGAGGATGCTGCAGGTGATCCTTCTCAAATAAGTAACGACCCCAAAGAGCAATTAGCATATCTTGATATTTCTATGGCAGCTACAAGGTCAAGTTTAGCTATGCTAAGAGAAAAACAAAGGAAGAAAGAATTGAGTGATTCTTTCGCAAAGAAACTCTTTGGTAAATTCTCTTTGGGCGAAAAAAGACTAATTCGTATGCAAGAAAAAGTGAAGAAAGAAGCAGAAAGAGCAGACCTTCGACGAGCATTTGAAGCAGAAGCGAAAGTAAAGAAACCCAAGAAAGTTCCCAAGCCTCCTAAACCTAAAGCTAAAGAAGAACCTAAACCGGTTGTAGTCAAACCAACTGCACCTATACCTCCTAAAACACCCACTGCA
>JAEOTI010000137.1 GCA_016839955.1 Candidatus Hodarchaeota archaeon
TAAAGAGACCTTTCATAACATCTTTACTATTTCCGGGTTTGACTGAGATAAACATATACTGTCTAACTTCAGCTAATGCTAAAACTAAAACACCAAAAGAAACGAAAATTATTCCTATGATCTTAATGACCCAAAAAATGGGATCGATACCTCCCATAGGTAATATTTCAGGGAAAAAGACTGAAGCAACAATTGTCAATGGGATAGTCAATACTATCTTACTACTCGCAACTGCTTCTACTACATACATCTTTCCCATACCGAGTGCTCTGAGATAGCACACATATGCTACGAAAGCAAGTAACATACTACTCGCTGCTAAGAGAAAGCCTGGAACGAAATTATCTAGAATAAAATCAAATTGTAAAAATGGAAAAGATAAAATAAGAAACCCCAAAGAAAGAAACATTGCCATCCAGAAACGTAATCTAATAGAGTCAACTTGTTCACCAGAAGAGGAAACAAATCCCTTAGCTTTTTTCTGAAAGAAGATTGTGAGCGCTGTTGCAACGTTTAGGGGAAATAGAACGAGTAAAATGACGATTATGTTTATTTCACCAGGCTCCATTGTTACTAAAAATGCTCCAAGAGCAATTGATAATAAACATTGAATTTCAATTAACGAGGGAATATCTCGATCAACAAAAAACTCTGCTAATACTAGATAAATTAACACGAGTTGCATTAAAGGAAGAATGATAGTGGGATCAAAATGCGTAGCTGCCCATAAGTAGATAACACCATTCAAAATATTAAAAATAGAAGCTGTGATAATATATCCCATTACTTTTCGCGGCAAAAAAGGATTCTTTCTGAACGCAGGATCAATATGGAGGCCCAAAGGTACCTTTTTACCAAATCGTTTAATTTTAATTAAGGAGAGCGAAAAGAATATTGCTAATGCTGTTACTATTCCCCCAATACCTGTAAAGAACATATAACTAACAGAATCTACATAAATATTTACCGCGATTACATCAAGCAAAACAAACAGTGCGGTAAAGAGTCCTGCTGCTCCTGCTAACCCATAAAAAAGTGATTGTGTACTTCTATTTGGGTATCGCCTCATTTGTTCATCCCCCAATAGCAATTCTCGTTTTAAGTCCGGATTTCTTTTTCCACGACCTGAGTAATCGTTTTTTTGATCCCTTGTATCTTGTGGATCCGTTCAGTGGTAATATCGTGAAGATCTTCCATATTTCTAGCATCGACTCTCACTAGAAGGTCATAAGCGCCAGAAACTACTGCAACAGAACGACATTCTTCAATTTCTGCTACTTCATTCATTACTGACTTAACTGATCCAATGTCAACATTTGCAAAAATATAAGCCGATACCGACACGATGAACCACCTCTTACGAAAATCAACAATTTTTTGTTGTTTTCAAAGGGATTTTCCCTTCAATAAACATTTTTACAATCAGGTTGATAAAGAAATCGGTATATACAGTCTCTACGTTAATGGTTTCTATTCTAGCGTGGTTAGAGATAACGTCAGTATTTCGTAAAATTCGAACTATAGAGTATTAGCATTCTTAACGATGTTGCTAAAACTAAATTCTAACAATATGGAGTAGATTAGACAGAATATAGCCTAAACGGAAAAACCCAGAAATTGAAATAAGTTACAATCCTTTTGGATATTAACCGTTACTTTGAGATGTCAGAATGTGTAATCCCTTGTAATAACCACATTCTGGCAATTAGTCTATTGTGAATTGACCTTTCTTCCAAAATAGTTCTCCATCACCATACATTTCCTCTGGTTGTGCTAATATGTCCCAATGAATAGATGATTTGTTGGTTCCGCCAATCTCTGGATAAGCCATTCCCAGTGCAAGATGAATTGTCCCTCCCATCTTTTCATCGAATAACATATTACGTGTTAATTTGGTGACACCTTGATTTGTGCCTATTCCAATTTCTCCAAGGCGTTCAGCACCCTCATCAGTCTTTATAATCGTTTTAAGAAGACTTTCCCCAACTAAAGCTTTTGCTTCAGTCACTTTCCCCTTTTCAAACTTAAGTGATATATCCTCAATTTCCTTCCCAAAATATATTCCAGGGAATTTGAAGCGGATCTCACCATTGGTGGAATCATCTACTGGTGCGCTGAATATCTCACCATCTGGAAGGTTTTTCTTTCCATCACAATTTTCCCAAGATCTGCCTTCGACCGACATTTTGAGATCTATATCGTCTCCAACAATATGGAGGTTTTTAACATTATTTAGATATTGGACCCACTTTTCTTGCCGTGCAGAGATTTTCTTCCATTCTACAACTGGATCTGATTTATCAAGTAATAATGTTCTCTCTATTAATTCTTGGTATTCAAGTCGGGATAAACTGGCTTCTTGAGCAGCTCCTGAAGAAGCAAAAGGTGAAATATTCCATCGAAGATCTCCTGTTGCTGATCGTTTGAAACTGATTTCTTGTAGTTCTCGGTTAGCTGCTGCTTTTCGGGAAAGGTTTTCTGGAGGAACGTTGGTTAAAGCACGAGTATTATATTCGCCATAAAGAAAAATATCACAATCAATAGTCTCAGTAACGAATTTATGAATCGGGGAAAGATAATCTAAATGGTGATCTTGGGCATATCTAAAAAATAGGTTTGTAAGATTTTCTAATTCGACCAAAACTAAGGAATGCCCCCCCCTGAATAATTACTTCCTTATAAACTTCCGTGATTAAGTCCTCTGCAGCAGCGGGTCCATGAATTAGAACTTTATCTCCTTTTTTTACACCAATAGAATAGTTGACTACTAATTTTGCTTGTTTTTCGAAAATCGAGTCTGACATTTTAATTTGAACCTCAGTTGATCCTCAGTAGCTTAGATTTATCTGCTGAGGCCTTTTGTAAAACAAATAGATTTGTGAGTTAAGTATTTTGAGCATCTATTTGTAATTTTATTGGAAAGTACTTCGATAGAGGTCACTTTTCAATTTTGAAAAATTTAGCTTAGTTAGTCAATGAGAAATTTACCTTTTTTCCAAAATAATTCTCCATCAGCGAACATTTCATCAGGTTCTGCAAGGATATCCCAATGGATACTTGACTCATTTGTCCCTCCAATCTCTTTATAAGCCATACCTAGGGCTAAATGAATCGTACCATCCATTTTTTCATCAAAGAGAATATCTCTGGTGAGTTTCGTTACTCCTTTATTCGTTCCAATTCCAATCTCCCCTAATCTAGATGCTCCAGGATCCGTCTTAATTATCGTTTGTAGAAGATCTTCTCCTTTTAGAGCTTTAGCCTCAGTGACTTTCCCTTTTTCAAATTGAAGTCGAATATCTTCGATTTCTTTACCATAATATATGCCTGGGAATTTAAAACGAACGATTCCCTTTGTAGAGTCGTCTACAGGTGCACTATAGACTTCACCATCTGGTAAATTCCTTTTACCGTCACAATTCTCCCATTTTCGTCCTTCTACAGACATTTTTAGATCTATCTCTTCGCCTATGATATGGATATTATTCTTTCCGTTCAAAAAATCAACATATCGTTGTTGGGTTGCAGAAACACGTTTCCACTCTTTTACTGGATCTTCTTTGTCCAAATAAAGGGTTTTTTCAATCAATTCTCGAAATTCTAAGGTAGACATAGACGCTTCTTGAGCTATTCCTGGTGTAGCAAAAGGTGACCCATTCCATTTTAATTCTCCAGAAGCTGAGCGTCTTTCATGGATTTCAAAGATCTCTTTACTTGCTGCTTGTGTTCGAGAAATTTTTTCTGGAGGAGTGCTCGTTAGGTGACGAGTATTATATTCTGACCAGATTCCAATAGTACAATCAATATTTTCATATAGATATTTGTGAAAAGGTGAAAGGTAGTCTAACTGATGATCTTGAGCATATCGGAAGAAAATCGTATCAGTATCTTCTAATTCAACAAAAGTAATTGGATGCCCACCAGCGATTATGACTTCTTTCAAAATTTCCCTAATTAGGGGTGCAGCTATCGCTGGTCCTCTAATCATTACTTTCTTTCCTTTTTCTACTCCAATGGAATAATTCACTATTAATTTTGCCTGTTTTTCATACATTAAATCAGTCATTATCAGTAGGCCCCTTAGAATAATTATTAAGCATTCTAATAAGGAATATAATAATTAAATTATCTATTTGGTCAAAATTAACAAGGCTCATTAGAAGTTTTCTCGTTTTACTTTCGCTCTAGCATTGTCAAGAATGTCAATTAATACCAAAACATCTTCTTTTGTTGTCCTGTAATTTGTTATACAGACTCTAAGAACAGGTTCTTTATTTAATTTGGTAGAGGATATCCAGGCTTGTCCGGAGGAGAGGACTGCCCCAACTAATTTCTTTATGAACAAAGTTTTGTTCATTTGTAGTTGCTTTTCATTAATAAAACAAACTACTGGTAAATTAGTTTTATTAACAACACGCCAACCCGTTTCTTCAAGCTTCTGGCGTAAAAAATTGCCCATTTCTACTTGATGTTTAATTACAGCTTGATACCCCTCCCAACCAGCAACTAATAAAGATAGAAAAACCTTCAAACCTATAAAACGACGAGACCACTGAAACGAATGCATATATGGGTCTTTAACATCTAACCCAATTCCTTCTGTCGGCATGTAATCCGTTGACATACCAAAAGTTCGATAAAGGATATCTGAATGTGGTGTAAGGTAGATACCAGCTCCCATAGGAACTGAAAGCCATTTATGCGCATCGAAAGTAATCGAATCAGCTCTTTCAATACCCTCCAGAATGTAACGAAATTCTGGAACAAAAACTGCTGCGCCTCCCCAAGCAGCATCAACATGATACCAAATATTCTCATCTTTAGTTATATCTGCTATTTTCTTGATAGGATCGACAATTCCTGCATTCGTCGTACCAGCAGTAGCAACAACCAAAAAAGGAGAAAAATTTGCTTCTTTATCTTTTTTTATCTGATTTCTTAAGAAAACAATATCCATTTGCTGGGATTGATTAACTGGTATGAGTCGAATAGCGTCACTACCTAAGCCACAGGTTCGTGCTGCACGAATAAGAGAATGATGAGATTCAAAAGAAGAATAAAAAATTGGTTGTGTCGTTAAGCCTCGAATACCTTTCTTTAGGATTTCAGGAAAATGATATGTAAGTGCAGTCAGAAGTGCTGTGAGATTAGCTTCTGTTCCTCCGCTTGTAAACATTCCTTCAGCACGATCATATCCGAATTGTTGACCGATTTTCCGAATAAGGTGTTGTTCAATCTCGTTTGCAAACGGGCTATGGCTCCATGCAGCGAGCTGAGGATTAAATGTTGCGACCAGGGTATCAGCAGCAATTCCCATTGTTGTTGGACAAGGATTAAACAATCCAAAATAACGAGGATGAGGAGTATGGACTTGATGATCCCATAATCCTTTCACTACAAAATCGATAGCATCACGAGAGGTAATTGGGTCATTAAAATCGATAGAACGAAGATAATTTCGAATTTTATCAGGATCTAATTCAGGGGTTACCCTTGAATGGTGTACTGTTGTTATATATGATTCTATTGTCGCAATGATGTGATTCCATACATCAATGCGATTTTTATTGGGTAAATCCAACAATTCTGAATTTTTCATTGAACCTCAAAGAGTTTAGGAACTTAGTTTCTAAATAAGTCCTTATTATAAGAAGAAACAATGGAAAAATTAGACAGTAAACCGAATTAACTCGGAGTAGAATTGATGGCACGTATCGTAATCTTGGACTTTGACCGCTGCGATCCAAGTAGCACCAATTATGCTTGTATCAGAAGTTGCCCCCTGGTTAACGATAAGAAAAATCCCAAACCAAATGTTATTAAGGTTCGTGCAGGAACAGGAAAACCTGTTATCAACCAACGCCTCTGTATTCAATGTGGGATTTGCGTAAATGCTTGTTTTCGACGTGCAATCCGAATGGTGAACTTACCTGCTCCAGCAGAAGACGAATCTCCAATGCACTCATATGGAGAAAACGCATTCCGATTGTACGGACTCCCTCAATTTCGTAAGAATTCAGTAGTAGGATTATTAGGTCCTAATGGAATTGGAAAAACAACTATTATCAATATTCTTTCAGGGAAAATCATCCCCAATATAGGTGATGTTGATAGCAAGATAGATGTAGAACGTGCTTTAGAATCTGTTAGAGTTCCAGGAATGCGCGAATATTTACGTTTTCTCTATAATTCTGAATTAAAAGTCGCAATTAAAGAACAAGTTTTGGACACACTCCAGAAAAAAAAATCAACCATTAAAGAAGAATTGAATCAAAAAGACAACAAGGGTAACATTGATGAGGTTATAGAAAACCTATCATTGTCTAAACTTTTACAAAGAACTCCAAACCAACTTTCCGGGGGAGAATTACAAAGGTTTGCTCTGGCGCGAGTTTTTGTTCAAGATTCTGATGTTTATCTTTTCGATGAACCAGTTACCTATCTCGATATAAAACAGAGGCTTCATCTCGCTACTCTCATTCGCTCATTAGCTATGGAAGGCAAATATTGTCTTGTTGTCGATCATGATCTTGCAGTACTGGACTATATGCTAGATTTGTGTCACGTCGTTTATGGTGAAACACATGCTCTGGGAATCGTCTCTTCTCAGACAAATGAGACGAAAGCGATTAATTCATTTCTTCTAGGACGGCTAAAAAGTGAGAATGTTACTTTTAGATCAAAGAAAATTACATTTCGAAGAACTGCTCGAGAACGTGAATGGAGTCGAGAACGTCGTCTGTTTTATGAATATCCTTTTATTAAAGGCCAAATTGAAAGGTTTCATTACGAAATTGACTCAGGGGAAGTTTTCAAGGGCGAAGTCCTGACTATTCTAGGTGAAAATGGATTAGGTAAAACTACTTTTGCCAATATCATTTCTGGAATTTCTAAAAATGCTAAAACTGAGGGACGATTACAAGCAAAGGTGAGTTACAAACCACAGCGTCTGAGTCGTCGTTTTGAAGGGACTGTAGGAGAATTTCTTAATACATATGCTGGGGGTCGTTATGTTCTCACAAAAAAGAATAAAATAACTCTTTTCAAACCTTTAGGAATATGGCATCTAATTGAACGTCCAATAGCAGAACTTTCAGGGGGAGAGCTTCAAAGAACTTTCTTAGCAGGATGTCTATGTAGAGAAGCAGAGGTTTACATTATCGACGAAGCAAGTGCATTTTTAGATGTTGAAGAACGTCTTAAAGCAACCCGCGTCATTCGATATTGGGCTCAAAGGAATCATGCCGTGATAGCAATTGAACATGACATTCAAATTGCAGATGCTATTGCTGATCGTTTAGTTCTATTTTTTGGAGAACCAGGTTTCAAAGGTGATGCAACTCAGCCTCTTAGCAAACACGAAGGGATGAATCGATTTCTGAAGTCTATGGACATCACATTTAGAAGAGATGAGGAGACTGGACGGGCTCGTATAAATAAGAAGGATAGCCGATTAGATCGTGAACAAAGAGAGATCAATGAATATTATTATGAACCTCAATCTTTCTCACATAGTAGGACCAGATTCTCCTAGAGTAATCCTAAAACCATCAACAGATTCCAAATCTGATGCTAAATCTTATTTTCTAGGTACTTAGGGGTAAGATAGACTAAAGGAATAATCAAAAGAACATAAATCGTAATGTTAAATGCAACATTGAACCATACATCATTCCAAGCAGAAATTGATGTATCAACGATAAACCAAAAGCTAAATCCATAAGTTAATGCTTGCCAGGTCCAACTTCGTTCCTTAGGAAATCCTTCCTGAATCCAGGAACGTAAACCGTTCCAAATAATTAAAGCACTGGTGGTCCCCCAGCCTATCATGGTTGTACCAAGGACAGCAATTAACCAATCATGATGCTGTCGTTGTTCATCTGACATTCTCTCAAATGCGCCAGATCCCATAATAGCATCATAAGTCTCCTCTCCTAAAATTTCTAAACCTGGTAATTCCACAATAGATCCTAAAACAAAAATACTTCCACCAAAAACGATTAAAATTGTTACAGTGAGTGTCCACATCCAGGGCCAATCTGTTTTCAGGTCAACCATCTTCATCACCAACTTAGAATAACTAAAGAATCTTTTAGATCCTTTTCCCAAATATTTACGGTAGTTTAAATAAAGAAGAAGGATAACCAATTTTCCTTAGAAATCCCTTCTTGAAGGAAGTTTGATCTTTAATAACTGCACAACCAGTTTACGTTTATGGAGGAAATATAAAGAGTGAAAGAAAAGCAACATAGAAGGTTACTACCAACATTTGAATTCCAATAACAACAACTGAGAGTTTTATGAAATCTCCCCAACCCATTTTCGTTTTTGACCGTTTTTCAAGATTAGAAATGGCAATAACATTAGCGGGTGCTCCAATAGGGGTTAAACCACCGCCCAAATTCGCACCAAAGACTAAAGCCCAAGCAATTGCTTTAGAATTCCAGCCAAGTTCTTCACTCACGCCGAGAAGTACAGGTGAAAGTGCTGCTGCAAGGACAATATTGTCTACTATTCCAGAAAAGAGTCCCATAGTCCAAAGGATAATAATTGAAGAAATTAGTTGATCTTCAATCAGGTTGTCTGCAAGAATGGTTGCAAATTCTTCTAATGCTCCGGCTTGCTCTAGTCCCGCAATAAGAGTAAATAAACCCCCAAAAAATACAATTAGCGACCAATCTATATTTAATGCTTCTTCCATCTTTTCTCCGGAGACAAAAACCATCATTATTGCTCCAAGGATTGCAACATATGCCAAAGTTAACCCTAAAGCATCAGCAAAAACAAAGAGAAGCATAGTTGATGTAAGGATAATAGCACACTTGTAGAACATCTTTTTATCAGAAACAGCAGCCCACTCATCAAATTCATTAACTCGTTCCAATCGTTCTTGTTTTTCTTCTTCAGTCGGAGAAGGAAATGTAAAAAGAACACGATAAACAAGAAATGATACAACTGTTAAAACTAGGGATATTGGAAGGGCAATTATTAAAAAATCAACGAATGATATGGAGAATTTACTTGCAACAATGATGTTCGGCACTGAACTGACAATTGTAAGATTTCCTCCCACTGCAGTCAAAAACATTTCAGAAAGGATAAAAGGTTTTGGATCTAAGGTTAAGCGTTCGCAAGCAATGAAGGTTAGTGATCCTACAATCAACATACAAGCAATATTATTTAATACACCTGAAAGGACGACCGTTAATATACCAAAATAAATCATCAGTTTTGTTGGATCTCCCTGAGAATATTTTAATATTTTAACACTTATAAAATGAAATAAACCTGATTTCGTGGATACTTCTACAAGTATTAAGACACCTATGACGATCAGTAAGATTTCAAAATCATGAAAAAGTACAACATCCTGTAAAGTAAATTTTGGGTCTTGTACATAGACTCCCACGAGAACGGTTAGTACTCCGCCTAAAGCAGCAGCTAAAGTTTTATCAAAAGTTTTCCTAATAATTAGAATATAAGTAAGAATGAAAATCCCAAAAAGAACATAAGCATCATCAGTTAGATCAATAGCCATCTAGATTGGTCTCCAATGATCTTATTCCCAAACGATTAACACTGGGACTCTGCTTTCATGTCGCGCAATGCTATCCGCCATGTTATCCAAAGGATCGTTGGGGTCAAACCTACTTTGATAGATAATTAAACCAGGGTCGTCTTGACCTATGCAGGTATTAAGACACTCACTGACAGAGCCCCAGACTATTTTACGTTTCAAATTGATTTTTTTCTTAATTCTCACTTGAACACCTTCAATAAGATGTTCCATATGCAGTCTAAGTCCATCTTTTACCTTAGAGATGTTAAAATCTTCTTCTTCAACTTCACCAATGATCTCAACGAAAGTTTCAGCTAAACTAGGATCAATTATTCCAAGCAAAGTTACATCAGATCCCGCATCAGCTAATTTGAGGGCATGGAAAAGTGTAATTTTCACTGATTCTGGATGCTGTTCTGGATTGAATACGCAAATTATATTTCGTCGAGACATAACAGACTCACCTTCGACCAGAAGGATTGGGATATCTCGTGACGTCCGACGTAAAATAACATCAAGGGCCATCCCTAAACTATCTTCTCCAACATCTTCTCCTGTTTCGCCTTCTTCAGCAAAAGGGACAGGAATGATTACCAAATCCGGTTTAAATTTATCAATTTCTTTAATAAGAAGTGCTAGTGCTCCTCCTGATTCTTTCAATGCATTTTCTATAATTTCTTGTGCAGTTGCTGGTGCAACGCCTGCAATGTGCTGAATTTCCGCTTTGAAACCAACAGGATCAGGACCTATTTTTTCCTTAATCTCCTCTAAATTTCTTTCAGCAGCTAATCTTGTCGTATTGATGTAATCAAGTAGATGGGCACCATATCTTTGAATTCTCAGAAACGTCGTTTCAGTCTGCCAGCGTTGCGAAAATCTTAATCCAAGTTCTATACACGCCTGAGACTTTTCAGTTCCATCTAATGCAATAATGATTCGTCTAACCGTTCCTATTTTATCAATTACAAGTTTTGGTTTTAGAGTTTTCTTAAACATTTGACTGATGGTATTGAAACGATCCTGATCTGTCAAAATAAACCACCTATAAAGGAAATTAGCATCTAATTATATATAGAAAAAAGTAGTCTTACGGGTTTAAAGATTTTCAGTTTGAAATTATTGAATTCTAGATCTCGGATTTCTAAGTGAATTATTGATCAAATTATATAGAAAAAGGAAATTATTTCAAATGTAAATCTGGTTTATTCTCATGAGGACACGTTTCTTCAAAATCTGATACAAAACATCCACAAGGAAGTTGAAAGTGGAGTGCTACTTTGTCATTTGAATTCTTAGACACCAGAAAAAACTCCAAAATTATTGGATAAGAAGCGACTTCGAGTTCTAGAAAATGGTTCTTTTTTCCAATAAGAAACATGAAGACTAGTTCTCACTTCTATTTCACTCATATATGAATAATGTCTTTCAAATTCTTTACAACATTGTAAGGGATTGTAAAATGTCTGCTCCAATGAACAATGGAACTTGGTCGGATTGAATGGAACAGGAAATAACTTTGAGTTTTCGTTTAGTTGCGACATCATTGAACATTTATTCGAGATAATCAACTATAGGACCTTCTAACATCTTTTTTTTAATATTTTTAACTAGGGGATTTATGCTGGACTAAAAGTTTGTCTTAATTTTCAAAAAGGTGTCTGCAACCCTTTTAACTGAGGGTCGTTGAATTTAAAATGTCCCGCGTGATTTATCAACGCGGATGTCAATGGGGCTTATAACATCCTGAAGAAAGCAGTCCCAAAAGCGTTTGCTAATGGGATAGAGGTTGTTGGGTTACAGCCAACACGATGGAGACTAGCAACGGCAACGGGCTAGTTGAGGACATCATGTGAATACAAATGACTACATTTGAAAGCATTTGTGAAAACCTGAATAATGTCATTCCAAGACTCTTTTTTTCTCGAAAAAGTGTCTTTAATTTGCTATTGCCGTGCCAATATCGTTCGAGAGACTTGTTTAAGATAATCTAGGATTTTAGTAAGATCTTGATCTTCATCTTCTTTAGTAGCCCGGCGTAAAAACCTGTCTCGTGTTTTTATGATTCTTGCAAGGGTATGTTCTCCCAAATGAAGTGACTTAAGTAATTCCTTCTCCTGAGCTAATTTGATTGCGTCTTCGCAAAGTTTAATTGCATTTTCATGGTCTAAAGATGCTATGTTTAACATAGCTCTAAGGAGAAGCATGTCTACAATCGTTGGCCAGCTTTTAAGCTCTTGAGCGTGTTTTTCAATTTCTTCAAGAAGGGAAGCGACTTCATAAAGGAGTTTTTCGTTAGTAGATAATTCATATTGTCTTAAAATTACTTCTGCCATTTTTAATTGAGCTTCTAATAGGATTTGAGTATATTTTTCAGCTTTTGCTATCTCAAGGGAGCGTGTTAATTGTTGTTTCGCATTTCCTAGGTTTCTTTGAACTAGTTCCAATAATCCGTGAATGAGGAAAATCATGCTTTGATAATACGAGGAATGAGTTTGGGCGATTATTTCTTCTAAGACAATGACTTTGTCCATTGCTTCTTGATATTTCCCTTCTTCAGCTGCCATTTCAATAAAAAGCTTCATTGCAACCCAATACCCATCATCTTTTGATAATGGTTGACTATAAAGTTCAAAACTTTGTTCTAATGTGTTTTTTGCTGTTTTCGTTTCCCCAAGCGCCCAATGAACGGTTGCAATAACTGCCAGGGAAGATGCTATCCCCGTAAGATTCTGAGCGGCGTGTTCAGCTTTCAATGATTGTTCATAATAATCTAATGCTTTTCTTAAGTCACCTCTGTGTGCGTAAAGGATACCAATATTCTGGAGTGGAGCTGCAGTATCTGGTATATCGCCTATGGAACTTCCTAATTCGATACTCTTTACAAAAACTTCCAAAGCTTGTTCCCAATCGCCATCCCTCATTCGTCGCCAATAGTAAACACCTAAGTTGTTAAGCGTTTGACCTAGGCCTTTAATATCGCCGACTTGCTCTCGAATTTCTTTAGCTCGATTCAAATGCTTAAAACATTCATTAAGTTCTCCTTGTCGCCAAAGAATCGATCCCAAGGAATGTTCTGCAATACCAAGTTCTTTCGATATCTCAACTGATTCTGCAATTTTAACTGCTGTACGGGCAACCTCAATAGCTCTTAAAGCTTCTCCTTTTGCTTCGAGTAATCTAGCATACTCACTAAGAACTTCAGATTTCCTAACGTCTTCTTTAGAGTTGCACGTATTTAAAAGACGATTAATAATGGCTTCCGCTCGATCAAACTCTCCTCGATTTGTGAGGTTTCTGACAGAGTCTAAATCGAAGTCCATTCCTGCATCAACCTAAAAAACAACGAAAGAAATTAGACAATTACATATTTCATATTGACAAATTATTTGGAACTTGCCATGTCAAAAACGTACACATTTGGTACTTTCCTTGTAAAAGGGAGTGAACAAAAATGATTTGGGTAAATGTCTAAAAATTTTGGCCAAGTTTTCAATTCCTAGGCATTTACTAAGTTGTATCTAGAAATTCACTAATTTATTGGTTCATAAACTAAGGAAATACTATTTGTAACGCTTGAATTAAACAGGAATTTAATAATATGCTTTTTAACTTTCTAATTTAGTAGGAATTTTGATTTCGTGTGTGTTTTTATACAGTTCAACAAAAGTTGATATTTGTACACTTACAAACCCCGGTAATGTTCTTATATGATTATTAATAAAATGCTGTAATTCTTTGGCATCCCTTGTAACCACTTGGAAAGCAATATCAAATGCCCCCATTGTAGTTCCGATGCATGTAACTTCAGGACGAGATGCTAGAACTTTTGCTGAATTTTCTACTTGAAGTGGTTCAATTTTGAGACAGATAACGCCTACACCTTGAAATCCGATTTTGATTGGATCAATAACACAGGTAGGATAATGGAGTATCTCATGTTCTCGTAGTTTCTTTATACGCTTGTGGACTGTATTTCGATGTATTGGTTTGTCTGGATCAGACGAAATAAGTTCTCCTATCTTAGTGTAGTTATTAGTTGGATTTTTTTGGAGTATATCAAGTAATCTTAAATCTAATTCATCAAGGAAGCTCATTCTCTTTTTCATCCCAGCTTACATTTTGTAATTAATCGGTATAATTACAGTTTCAGTGTGTTACATCACTTCAATTTAGTGGTTGCTAAGTTACATTTATTAATTTAATGGTACATCAGCACATAGGCAAAACATTTTAGTATGAAATTATCAATTTTTGCCTTTATTTTTTACGGAGTGTTTCAGAAATGTCTGAGGAACGCAAAATAATTGATGCACGTGACTCATTGTGTCCTGGTCCTCTTATGGGTCTAATTAAGAGTATCAAAAGAGCTCCTGTAGGTTCAATGTTTGAAGTTTGGAGTTCTGATCAAGGTACTAAGCGTGATCTTCCCAAATGGGTTGAAAAAGCGAAACATGAACTTGTGGAAATTGTTGAAGAACCAGATTACAATAGATTCGTAGTTAGAAAAACTCGGTAGATGAGAGGGAATCCAGTTGAGCAAACAGGAATCACCCAACATAGTAATAATTGGTGGAGGAACGGGAGGAGTTATTGCTGCAAATATTTTAGGACGTAAAATTGGTAAGAAATCCTCAATAACGTTGATTTCGGACCGTGAAAAAATTCTATATGAACCAGATAATCTTTTTAGAGTTTTTGACACGAAAGATACAAAGAAACAATTTAAGTCGTTAAAAAACGTCGTAAATAAACGCGTACAGATTGTTAATGAGCATGTGATAAAAGTTGATCCAAAATTACAAAACGTTGTAACCGAAAAAGGAAATTCATTCCCATATGACTATTTAATGATTGCTAGTGGTGCAAAATATGTGTATGAACGTGTACCAGGATTTAAAAAGGCAGCCCACCATTATCATAGTCCAAATGCAGCATTAAAATTACGAGATGCATTAAAAGAATTTTCAGAAAAAGCTAAGGATTCTTCTGAGACACTACATGTAGTGACAGGTGTTTCTGACCTTCCTTACAAATGTCCAGTTGCAACTCTCGAATTCGCAATGATGGCTTCTCATTATTTTAAAAAAAAGAAGCTCAAAAATAAAGTGAAAATCCATTATTTATCTCCTCTTGCTTCTGCATTTTCAATCGAGAAAGTTAGCAAGAAGGTGGAAAAAAGATTTGAGAAGTTAGGAATTGAACTTCATACATTTTTCAATGTAGAAGAGATCTTACCTGACACAAAGACTATTACATCTTTAGAAGGAGATGAGATTCAATACGACCTTCTTGTTCTGGTTCCACCTCATATGGGACAGGACTTTATAATTGATTCAGGGATTGGAGATGAGGATGGATGGGTACCTGTAGATCGTTATACCTTAGAACACACAGATTATCCAAATATCTATAGTTTTGGAGACGCTAGTGACCTACCAGTTTCAAAATCAGGAAGTGCCGCTCATCACACTTCCAAAATTGCTTCAAAAAGGATTTTATCACGGTTAAAAGGGAAAGAACCAAAGAAGAAATACAAAGGACATGTTCAATGCTTTTTGATGACGTCTCTTAGTTCCTCATACTTCTTAGACTTTTCTTATACGAGACAACCTAGGTGGATAGGAATGGTTTCATTTCTAGGCGTTGTTCCTAAATTTTTCTATATTTTCAAGAAGAAATTTCCAACTTTTTTCTTTAGCCATCGATTTGGAGTCCTATCGGGGAGAGTTTGAGAGAAGTTGGCTTAACTATTATGTTAATTAAACAAAAAGAACACTATTATTAGGAAAAGATGAAGTTTGAATAGGAGAGAAGATCAAATGTCAGTAGAAATTGCAAAAACACTTGATGCAAAGGGCTTAAGCTGTCCTATGCCAGTAATAAAGAGTAAAAAAGCTATCAAAGAATTAAAAATTGGTCAAGTTCTTGAAATCCTGGCGACTGACCCTGGTAGCAAGAATGACATTGCTGCTTGGACCAGGACAACAGGACAAGAACTTATAGAAAGTAGTGAGACCGATAGCGTCCACAGGTTCCTTGTGAGGAGGCAAAAATAATGCCTGAAGAAAAAAAACCAACACGAATGGCGATCATAGCTGCACAGGGAAAACTTGATGATGTTTATCCTCCTTTAATTTTAGCTTCCACTGGTGCAGCAATGGATTTTGAGGTAGCCATTTTCTTTACATTCTATGGTTTGAATATTATTCACAAAAAGAAGAATAAAAAATTGAAGGTAGCTCCAATTGCTAATCCTGCTGCTCCAATGCCAGTACCAAACATTATTGGTATGTTACCTGGCATGACAGGTATGGCAACAATGATGATGAAACGAATGATGAAGAAAGCAAATGTTGCAGACATTCAAACCCTATTAGACGCATGTGTTGAATCAGACGTTCGTCTAATCGGTTGTCAGATGACTATGGACGTTATGGGTATAAAGAAAGAAGATTTGATCGATGGTGTCGAAATCGGTGGAGCTGCAATGTTTCTAGAGTTTGCAAAAGATGCAGACATCACCTTATATATGTAAATGAATTACCCGGTGGTCAAAATGACGAAAGTTGTAATTCTAGTAACAAAGGGAGATTGGGGAAATATGACCGTTATGAGTCTCGTTGCTTCAGGAGCTATCGCTAACGACTTAGATACATCAATATTTTTCATGGAAGATTCAGTTTGGGCTTTACGGAAAGAACAAATAGGAAAAGATACAGAACTCCATAGTCACTTTCCGGAAGTTGTTCAAAAATTCACTGCAGCTCAAAACGCTGGAAAACTTACTCCCTGGTGGGAACTATTGCCAGATCTTAAAGATTTAGGAGAAGTAAATATCATTGCTTGTGCTCAAGCTTTAGATGTAATGGAACTTACAAAAGAAGATCTAGCTGACTTTGTGGACGATATCGCTGGCGTTACAACGTTCATGGAACTTGTTCAGAATGCGGATAAGGTAATCTCACTCTGAATTTAATAAGCAATACAAGAGCTTTTCCAAAAAAAAAAAAGAAAGAAGGAGAATAGGCTTTGTGCCTATTCACGTCGTCTTCGTAAAGTTAAGGCGATTGCTGCCAATATAGGTACTACGATATACGATTCGAAACCAGGAACAGCTCCACCATCTCCGGTTTCAGTACCAGTATCTGGGGGTGTATCTCCAGTTGAAACTAACACAAGACGGAAATGCCAAGCTGTGCCGTCTTCAACCATTTGAGTATCGCAATAGAGAGCCACACCATCGGATTTTTGCCAAACTATATCAAAAGACTGTCCACCACCAAAGTCATGAGAGACCTGGAAGTGAGTACCGTTGTTAACAACAGTATAACTAGCTTCTTCGTAGAGATCCTGAAGTAAAGTCCAATATGCACTATCACCTATGGGGATGGCTGGAACGATCCAAGGTTGAGGACGATGATCATCCTCATCACGGAGTAAGTATTCAGCGTATTCAAAACCAGGTTCAGACAAACCAAACATGATATCTGGTTCATAAGTACCTTCTGCATATCCTGTGCAATTGAATGCCGGACCTTGATCACTACCAGCTAAGTTTGCGAGCCAAGTAACTTCTAAGAGGATATCGTCACCTTGGTTGACAGTAACATCATCGACACCAAACTCGTCCATATATGTTACACCACCCATATTAAGAATTTCAAAGTCATAGGTCATGGTATCGCCGGTTGAAATACCCCAACTCCAAGAAATCTCCGAAACATTGATAGTGAGTCCACGGTTCATCTCCCAGATAACTTCATTTCCATCTATCGTTCCATTTAGACGGAAATGGTTCAATACACCGTCTGTTTTAGACCATGTAACATCTGCATCGATAGGTGCGGTGTGGGTGTCGTTGATTCTTACAGAAATAGTTGCCCCAATTGTGAAATCAGTCGTGGTATTAACTATTGTACAACCTCGAGCGGCATGCCAAGCAGTTTCAACATCATCCCACCAGGTCGTCCCACCAACTGGAACTACTGGATAGAACAAAGGAGGACCATCTATTGCCTCTTCAAGCCCTGGGGGCATCATATGAAGTTCTTCAATGAAAAGTTCACCGCCACTGCTGGTTCGCATTCCAATGTCTAAACCTTCATCTAGGGATAGTGTATCGAAATACATACTAAGAAGGTCGCCATCATAGAGTGTTAAGCTTTCATTGTCTCCGCCTACGGTTATAAAGTCATCTGTACCATTCTTCATTTCTGTCAAAATGTACCGTTGTGAGAAACCATCGCTTACTAAGTAATCAGCCGTTGATGTAGGTAGAAAGTAGGTAAAGCTGGCTTCCATGAGTAATGTTCCATTTTCCGGACCTGGACCGTCATAGTATATGTATTGCATTAGACCTGTTGTAAGATCCCAAGAAACACGCTCATAATAGTCTGTGTTGTCTACAGTGATATTCATCAAGTTCTTATTAACATCGTCAATGGTTAATGTAGTATTTTCCATCTGGTTAATTTCATCAGTAATGTTTCCATAGAAATTATCGTTTCCAATGAGCATAAGTGGATAACCCCATCCGGGGCCTTCAGGATTTTCTCCTATATGGTCAAAACTCATTTCCATCGACATGTCGAAATTCACAGTCATCATAGAAACATTGTAGTTTGGTGGTGTGTCATCTGCATACTCCCACAACTCGTGAAACATAAAGACAACGAGATTACCTTCTTCTAAGATGTTATCGTCATCTCCGTTTTCAGCAGCACTTCCGCCACCATTGTCACCATTCCATGCGGGCATCCAATCATATGGACCTGAACCATTGTCCCAGGACAATTCATCGTATGTCCAAGCAGCCATATCGCCTTCATCAATGCCCCAGCTCATATCCCATTGTGCTTCATCACGGAAGTATTGAAATCGCATAAAAAAGGAGATTGGAAGATCTTCTGGACCATCATCACTACTATATGTGTAAAAATCTAATACTCCATTTTCAGTGTTCCAAGAACTTGTAAAAGCGGTGTTGTTGTCAGCAACATTTCCCGCAGCTGTCAGATTGAAGATATTAGTAGGATCATCATATAGAGCAGTTATGTTACCATCTCCTGCTCCATCCCAATCTGACTCAATGCTTGTCCAATCAGCAGGATCTACTGGTATAGGAATCGCAACGTACATCATATTCGGGCCATCGGTATCATAGTACCAATCAGGAGTCATTAAAGGAGCATATTCCATTTCAGTGCCTTCCCACATACTAGTAGAAGAAAGCCATACGGTAACGTTGCTAGTGTCATCAGTTACATCAGAGAGTTTTTCAATTTGGAACATGAGTAAATCTCCCTGACGTAGATAACCTATCTCCTCATCGAATTCATTTGTCATCATAACTTCGTTTGTACCATTGTAATTCAAAGATTCAATTTCATAAACAAGTGTAACATTTTCATAGATAGAATCATCCCATTCATAGTTATAGGACGGTGGTACAGCGTCTGTAGCTAAGAAAGTCATCATTGCTAATAATAGAAACGTTGAAATCAACAATCCTGGTAGTTTATTCATATTTTTTTGCACGCTTTTGTGCCTCCAAAGTTATCAAAAAAAACTTGAATGTTTAAACCTTATTAAACACTCTGAATCAAAATTTTGGTAATTGCTCCAGTTAACATTAATAAAAATGGGAATCTTAGGCAAATAGAATAAAACTTTCATTCAAACTCAGCAATCAACTGAGTAACTTTTTCTATATAAGTTACAACAGTGTCTAAAGATAGATCAGCAGGACTTTGATATGATGATTCCTGATTCTCATCAAAAAATACTGGATTAGATTCAATCTCATTTAGTTCCTTCATTGCAAGTTGATAGTGAAGAGGAAGACCACATTCTTTTACGATCACCATACAGCTTTTTAGTCGTTCTACTGCAATATTTAAATGAAAAAGGGTTTGATCTTTTTTGGTAGAAACTCGATTATTCCATTGCTCCAACAATTTTTCCAACTGGTCATATTTAGCTAGATGAACATATGCTTCAGCTAAGTTCCAAACTTCTTCAGTATTTTGAGGGTTGTTTTGTAGTAGTTCAATTATCTCATTATATTGTCCAGTTTGTTGGAGGTTCTGAAGCTTAACATACATAATCTTATATCCTTTCTTTTTATTCTTTAATTTTACCAATTAATTAGAATAGAATTGCTAACAAAGACTTCTTCTGAAAATTTTGAAAGTGCTAAAAGTCTGTTGAAATATTTATCAGCTTATCTGAGAGATGTGTGATTGACAAAAAAACAAATTATAAGTTAGCAAATTTAATAGTAAATTCTTCTAAATGTGAGGAATTTCATTGTCAAAACTTAAAAACGTTAGAACTCAGTTGCAATATGCTTTTACAGGTCCCATGAAAATTCTTGATAAAGCTATCAAACTGGTCCCTGATGATAAACTTCAATGGAAGCCATTTGACGATGCCATGACCGCTGCAGAATTAGGTATTCATATTTACATGTGTTCCTTAGTTTACACTGCCGGAACTTTAAAAGGAGAATTCTCTGAATCAGATTATTCAATTATTCCATTCAACCCTGAAAATATAAAATCTGCATCTGAAATTGTGGAGTACGGAGAGAAAGTAAAGAATTATATGCGAGAAACACTTCCTAAATTAACAGAAGACGACATGGAAAAAGAGATTACATACAAGTGCTGGGGTGGTGTTAAGATCCCTGGTTTTGCTTCCATGGCCACAATTCTTGAAGAAGTAATTCATCATAGAGGTCAGTTATGTCTTTACCTTCGAATGCTTGGAATAAAACCTCCATTTATCTATGATTTTAGCTAGATAAAAATAAGGAGAAAATATGTCATAAGATTAAAGGAGCAGATTAGATGCCTCAATACGTCATGAAAGTTGTCCTGATGGGTGACGGAGCCGTTGGAAAAACAACTGTTCGAGATAAATACACTAAAGGCTTAGTTCATGGTTCTGTTTACAAAATGACTGTTGGTGCGGACTTCGCAACACGAACAGCGACAATTGATGACGACGAGTTTAAATTCCAGATATGGGATCTTGCAGGTCAACTCAGGTTTCAATCCGTTCAATCCATTTATTATAACGAAGCGAAAGGTGGTTTACTTCTTTTTGATGTTACCCGAGTAGAAACTTTTCAGAACTTAAATTACTGGCTTCAAGAATTTTGGAAAAATAATGGGCATGGTATAGTCCCAGTTGTTGTAATTGGAAATAAAATTGACCTACGAGAAGCATATCCGGATGCTGTTTCTGAGGAAGAAGGGAAAAAATACTGTGAACAACTGTCGAAACAGACAATCCAACGTGGTTTTGAAACCCAGTACCTTGAGACTTGTGCCTTAACAGGTCAAAATGTCTCTGAATCATTCGAAATAATAGCAAAAACGTTTTTGGAGTCTTTAGAGAAGAACTCATAATTTCATTAATCTTAGGGAAGGGTCCAGACAGCTGGACCCTTGTTCTATTTTCTAATCTCACTTAGTTTTTCTATATCACCTCCAAGAGTTATTTGGTGCCACCAACAGGGTTTTTAACCTGTTTTGAACTAGTAGCTGAAGAACCAGCTGCAACTAGAAAAGTCTGGTGACCTTATTAGGCTATGCTGAAGGCTAACTTAGGACCAGAATTATCTTGGCTCATTGGCGCAGAATAAAAAAGTGTGGTCCTAAGTGGAGCCCGCAGTGGGTAGAGTTGGGCCTTTTGGGTAGAGTACTTAATTATAAGAAACATTAATTTGGCCCTAGTGAACTACTGCACTACACTTTTATAAACTTTTGGAGAAAGAAATTTCATACATTATTTGATAAATTGTATAAATATGTTCAAGAATCCTATATTGGAGGTTCTTTTCATCACAACTATTAGTATTCGAAATGGACGTATTGTAGACGGTTCTGGAAATCCGTGGTATCGCAGTAATCTCGTAATTGAAAAAGGAAAGATAGTTTCAATTGATAATACGGTAAATATTGATACTGAGATTTGTATAGACGCTAATGGTTTAGTTGTCGCCCCTGGATTTATTGATGTTCATAGTCATTGTGATTTTACTAATCTACAATATCGAAAGATGGAGAATGTTATAGTTCAAGGAATAACAACGGTGATTACAGGCAACTGTGGAATAAGTTTCGCTCCTGTGAATCCATCAAGACTGGAAGAACTTGAAGAACAGTTTAATCTCTGGAATTCCTCAAATGAAAAACTTGTAGTGACTTGGTATTCCTTTGATGAGTATCTCAAAGAAGAAGAAAAATCAGGATTAGGAGTAAACACAGCTCACTTAATTGGACACAATACAATTCGAGCGTCTGCAATGGGGATGGAGAATAGAGAGCCGTCATATGATGAACTAGAACTAATGAAACAATATATCTCTAAAGCAATGGAGTCAGGAGCCTTTGGATTAAGTACTGGACTAGTATACCCTCCAGGAGTTTACGCTAAGACAGAAGAGATTATAGAACTTGCTAAAGTAACAGCGAGATACAATGGAGTTTATGCTTCGCACATTCGTGGGGAGGGCGATAATCTTCTTCAAGCGGTAAAAGAAGCAATAACTATTGGTGAAAAGGCAAGACTTCCAGTTCAAATTAGTCATCATAAGGTTTCAGGGAAGCAAAATTGGGGAAAAAGTATAGAATCTTTGAAATTAATGGAAGAAGCTCGAGGTCAAGGAGTTGATGTAACATTTGATCAATATCCTTATAACGCTGGTTCAACGTCCCTGGTATCTTTATTACCTTTCTGGGTTCATGAAGGAGGAATAAAGAAGGTATTGGAACGACTGCAGGAAGAAAAAATACGTCATAGAATAAAAACTGAGTTAGAAAAAAGAATACTCTCAGTTGGTTGGGCGAATATTTATGTTAGCTATATCAAGTCCAAAGTCAATAAGAAGTTCGAAGGAAAACATCTCTTAGAAATTAACGAACTACGAAGAGATTCTGACCTCTTCACGACTTTATTTAACCTTATTATAGAAGAAAACGGCACTCCTAATATGGTTACTTTTACAATGGACGATGAAGAAGTGTCTGCAATTATGCAACATCCGCTTCAAATGATTGGAACAGACGCAGAAGCTTGTAGTACTTCTGGTTCATTCTCTTTAGGAAAACCCCACCCAAGGCACTATGGCACATACCCGAGAATTCTTGGGAAGTATGTTCGTGATGAGGGAAATCTACGATTAGAAGAAGCAATTCGAAAAATGACTTCTTTTCCTGCTCAACGATTTGGTCTTCTTGATCACGGTCTTATACGCCCAGGAATGGTAGCGAATCTTACAATATTCGATCCCAACAATGTTATAGACAAAGCAACGTATGAGAAACCTCACCAATTCCCTGAAGGTATTAAGTACGTCATTATTAATGGCCAGGTTGTTGTTGAAGATGGAAAACCTAAAGGGTTACTAGCTGGGAAAACCTTACGGAAAAATTAAATTTTATAGGAGATGTTTTGGAGTCTTATGGAATAAACAAATCAAAGAAAAATTAGGAATTAGAAAATATAATACCAAAAGATCGCTATTTCGTCCCGGGGAAGATTAACACCCTTGTAAAGAAATTTATCAATCCCACCAATTTGACAACTACATTTTTCGTAAAGTTTACAGGCTGCAACATTGATATCCTGGGTTTCTAAAACAATCCCTGGGAAATCCTGTTCTTTAGCCCATGATATTACTTTTTCTAGTAATAATCTTCCGATTCCCTGTCTCCGGTACTTCCTATCAACACCAATGTCAATAAAAGCAAAGTTATTCCAATGTTTCTCAGCAATAATTCTTCCCGTAACAAACCCGTCTTTATAGGCTAAGAAAACAACACATGTATTACTATTGAGGAAAGAATCCCAATTCTCTTCCTTTTGTCGATAAACTTTTTTGTTCAAAGGGATTTTTTTTAGCTTATAAGAGATAATACCATTCTGGATTTGAATTTCAAGTGCGTTTTCTGTTTCAAATGAATTATTAATTTTATCAATGTCATCGATGGTCGACTTCTTAAGTTTTTTAATAACCAGAGTCAAAATAATACCATCCATAGTA
>JAEOTI010000138.1 GCA_016839955.1 Candidatus Hodarchaeota archaeon
ATCATTCACTTTGTAGAGTTATGAGGCAGTCATAGATCAAGTTTTGCACTTATCAGTTGATTTATATTCTAATTGGGAAATATCTTGAATTGTACCCCTCCTTGATGCCTAATCGATCAATCAACACTGACTAGGATTATTACAGATGCTTCAGATTGTCTAGTAATACACATTCTTCTATTTCATTTGTGCACTTCTCTGAATCTCCTCCAAATACAAACTGTTCAACTTTAAAATTTCTGTTTTTAATTAACTCATCAATTTCAGGGATACTGATGTATTTCTCTTCCTTCCACCGCTCACCCCTAATATTATAGTAAGATATTTTGTTTAATTCTATATGATAGATAGCATATCCTCTTGGCGGAGTCCCATTGATGGTAAAGAAAACGGTTCCAATGAATCCATAATTATTAATAACGAAGTTAATGGTCATGGATCGGTTTAAGTCTTCAAAATCATCAAACGCATGTTGTTTAATCATTTCAATCCTTACATCATCTAAAGGAATCTCAATATTGTCTATCTGTGCCAAAATTTGATTCACCCATTATTAATTATTTTATAGAGTAATTTTCTCTCATTCTAAGAATCTAATTTTTCTTAGAACCTCCATCATTCCATTATAGGTAAGATCAAACGTTTATGTGCAATCGATTTCAAAATCACTTATCTTTTTTGGAATCTAAACATTGTACTTTAGCAATGAGGACAAAAAATTCTCCCTGAAATTGAAGTGAATGATTGGTTGGTACTTATTCTTTTTGTGGGATTATCTCACTCAGCATTAAAAAGATCCATAGGATTAAGAACGCTACCTCTTCTGTAAAAAAGGTTTTCCCAACAAAACCATGAAGGACATCATTCCTAATATTTCTATGATTCGGATCAATCAAGTTCGATTTAATAAATTCACAGAAATTAGGTCCAAATAATTGAAATGATTCCTCTGTCGTAACAATATCAAATAATTTCTGAAATATAACAACATCATTTGGTTTAAATTGAAGGAGACCAAGATGTGGATATTCTTCAGTTACTAATCTTCTAATAATTTGTTCAAGTTGAGGGAGTAGAATGTGAATAGCTGCTATAAATTGATTATCAAAATAGTAAGTTAAACCCTTTTTTAAGAAAAAATTCTCGTTGCTATTTAAACTAATTCTGAAGTTTATAAAAGAGATTACATTGTCTATTGTCAATCCAGTGGTAATCAAGTCTCTAAAAACATTGGAATATAGAAATTCACAGAGGCAAGTCCAATAACATAACCTATTTCTAGCATAAAACCGATTTAATTCTTTGGAACACGGATCAAATTTACCTCGAGGGTCTATTTCATTAAACACTTGAACAGAAACTGTTTTGTGTATTACAATAGACTCTTCTTGAAGTTCTTGAATCATATCATCTAACGATGGAATCGTTGTGTGTAATGCTGCAATCAGTTTCAGATTAGGAAATTTTTCATCAGGATATTTCTCCTCTGCTTCGTTCTTAAACATACGAATGAAGTCCATCATATTAATGGATACTGAACTACTAAATTCATGATAGTGAATTCTCGAAATAGCTTTACGTAATTGAATTAAGATATAGTTACGTTTATCTTGATCATAACCATAATCAGAAGAGGATTTTAGGGCCTCCTTGAAATATTGTGAGGCTAGAAGTGGAGCTTTTTGTTGTTCATCAGATAAATAAAAATCACCTAAATGGACTAATATGGATAAATATCGTTCTTGATTATGTTCTACTAAATTTCTTTCCTTAATTTTTCTTAAAAACCTTATATATTCAGGTAAAACCCGTGCTAAATGTGTTGGCACCCTTTTTTCTTGTTCTGAGAGAAAATCTTCAGTAAAATCAATAAGTGTTTCAATAGAATTCTCTGATAAAAAATTTGAAGCTTCCATGAAACTTTCTCTTATCGATTTTCCTATTGCCAAAGGTTCTAATTGGAAAATGTTTGGTAAATGATCCTTTATTAAAAGAAAAGCTTTTTCAATTAACTCCCCAGCATTAATTTGCTTACTTATTGCACAAATTCTTGCGATAATCCACCTGGCTCTCATAAAGTTCTCTTTTTCGATTAAAATACTTAATCCATCATTATAGAACTTGCCAGCTTTGAATAAATTCGGATAAACCTGACCTGTAAGAGAGAAGAGGATATCAGAATAAAAAGCCTTAGCTAAAGGACTTATGACTTTTTTTATCCGTTGTTCTATATATGTTATGTATTTTGGATCATTTTTATATTCAAACGGAATATTAAATTCGATTCTGCAAATTAGCTGACTAAAAACTCTTTTTTCAAAAATGTAAGCTTCTGTCAAATTTTCTGAGCTAAGATGAAACTTTTTTTCTAAATTGTTGAGTAAAGCAGAATATACTTCTCCGTAATTGTTTTCTATCGAAACAAAGAATTCTTTAAGGACATGGTCGCAAATTTCGGTTTCTTTATCGTTCAAAATAATCTCACTCCTATCGGAAGTTGTTTCGATATCTTGACTTTTTCAAATATTTAAGACTCCCCAAGAATATCTCTAATGAGAAGTAACAAGCGAAGTCTGTGATGAAGATGGTAAGCATTCTCGATCTAATCGCATTGGGCATACTGGAGTTTGGCGACTGGTATGCGCAGGCGGTATTAGGGGAAGCAGACTTTATCATGTTTATTGTCAAACAATTCCTCCTCTATATGCTTGTTCAGATCATCCTCTGGATTTTTCCGTTTCTTCAGACCATTCTCAACAAATTGTGCGCTCCCTTCCGCATTGTGCATGTGTACCTCCATGTTCACACCGCTAAAGAGATTTCTCGTGAGTTAAACGACAATTACGAGAAAGGGGAGGATGATGACCCCATCCTTGACTATGGCCGACTCAGGTCGAGCCTCGCAACAGGGTTGGATCGGCCTGATGAGAACGCAGTGCTTGTAATATCGTTCAACCGCCTTGAATATGCAAAACGCGTTGCATTGGCCCCCCGCAATTTTGTCTTGATTCTATTGATTGGTTACTGTGTCGTCACCCCCCTCAGGTTTATCAATCCCCCTGGGTTGTTAAGTGTTGTCACCAGTGCCTTAAACGACCCCATGGGAGCCCTCCTGCATTTCTACTTCTTCCTTGGAAGAATTCGGGTGCAAAATGTTTTGAGACAGATTATGTTTCCAGTATTGGTGTTGATGCGTGTGGTTCTTCGATCACGGTTGACGATTATTCCTTTCCTCTACTTATTGTAAGACTTAATCCTGAACATTTTAAACATGTCAATCCAAATCTTAGGAAACCTCCTATGATATTTCTTTATTACTA
>JAEOTI010000139.1 GCA_016839955.1 Candidatus Hodarchaeota archaeon
GGCATCCATATCTTGACAAATTCTTAATTTCTTGGCATCAGGACTGCTTGGCATGATTTTTATTGGAAACAAAGGATTGGGGGCAACTGATGGCAGTTTTTGTAATAGTTCATCTGTGGGAATAGTCTCTTCGGAAGAATACCAATCATTACAATAAATAATATCCGTTAAATCAATTCCTTCTTCAAAAAGTGAAGTAGAAAGTAATGGGACTTCAAAATCTAAATCTACAATAAGAACACGATAGCCTTGTCGAGAAAATCCTTGAGCTAACCCAATGACAAAAAGAGTTCGTTCCCAAGACATTCCTAATGAGGAAATAGAAATAGTATAGCATTTTGATCCAAATTCTTCTTTCTTTTCAAGATCGGAAGGAACAACCATTTTTCTACACTCTCCTCTAGATGAAATCTGCAACTGAAGCTAAAATATTAGCACTACATTCCTGGATGGATTTAGCATAAGGGTGATCGGGATAATTTAAGACAAAGATCCTGTCTGCTTGTGAACGAGCAATATCACATAGACAATCTAACCAAGCATACACTTGGATTTCGCTGGATTCAGAAAATTCTGACGCTTCTTTTACGATTTGATGATAATCTGCATCTGCACAGGATAGTGAACTATGTGGTTGCCAATTTTTATTCAAAGCTCGATTAAAGATAATCCCAACTGCTTTATCTTCTGAGTAACCTTTAATCAATGCTTCAGTTACCATTTTAGTGCCTTCTAGGTCTGATCGTGTTGGTTTCATCACAAGTGCAACGCAATCCGAAATAAAAATCGCATTTGCGACATCTCGCCGTAATCCGGGTCCAGTATCAATGACGATATAATCATACCCAAGATCTTCCTCTAAGATAGCTTGCATTTCTATTGTTTGTTCTAATGCAGCTTTTAGGGCATCTTCAGTCAATGAATGAATGCCCTGTATCGTCTGTGGGCGAGGATCAGCAATTCCGACAATAAGTTTTCCTCCCCCTGATTCAAACTCAGAATGATTATATTCAACTAAAACGTCTTCAATATTAGAATTACTATAGATTGCTTCATTAATAAATTTAAGTTCTGGGTTTTTGAATACGCTGAATAAAGCTGGTCCTAAAAAATCAAAATCTATCAGAGCAACTTTTTTTTCTTTTGCCAAATGCGCAGAAAAATTAAGGCTGGTCATTGTCTTTCCAGTACCACCCTTATAACTGTTAAAAGTAATTGTAGTCATATTTTTCACCTAAAACATAAGTGGTGTCTTTTTTGAAGCAGATCTACCAAAATTAATTGTTAATGGCTTGAACATCAAGAATAATTTCAGACTCTTTTGATTTGTTCAACATTATATCTTTCTAGGGGAAAAGATGTGGTCCCTTTTTGATCCACCATTGATAAATAAACTGACTTTTTGTTTTCTTTAAATTGTAGTTAAATTAGTAATATACTGTAGGTGGGATTCTGTAGTTGAAACAGATTATGAAGATCTTAAAAACATTCAACTTTAGCAAAGAGGAAGCAGAACAGAATAAAATGATTCTCGAAATGGTTGATGAATTAGTAACAAATGAAATCATAGAAAAAAATATGGACGAGAGTTGGGATCAAGAAGGGGCTTCTTTTGATCCTGAGACTAAGAAAGTAGCTTATCCTCCCGGTATGATGGATGTTTTCAAGAAATGTCAGCAAAACGAGTTGTTTGGATTAATTGTTCCTGAGAGATACAATGGTTTTGGATTATCATATACTCTTCATTGTGCTGTTATTGAATTAATGGCCCGTGGAGCACTTTCATTTTCAATGTTCTTTCCAAGTCAAGGCTTGAACATAGAAATTATCAAAAATTTTGGAACTGATCAGGCAAAAGAGAAGTATTTGCCTGATTTAGCAAGTGGTAAGCGAATTGGAGCCATGGCATTTTCCGAACCTGATGCAGGATCTGATATTTCTGCAATAAAAACAAAAGCAACTCGGGAAGGTGACTCATATTACCTTACTGGAAATAAGATTTGGCTCTCTCATGGAGGTGCAGCAGGAACCTACATTGGTTTAGCAATCACTGATAAAGAGAAAGGACCAAGAGGCTTGAGCGCGTTCATCATTGATCCAGAGATCGCAAAAGAGAAACTTGAAGTGATTCGGATTGAGGAAAAAATGGGGCTTCATGGATCAATTACAGCGCAAGTAGCCCTTAATAACTGTGAAGTTCCTGCAGAAAATCTTCTTGGAAAAGAAAATGATGGTCTTCGGCTAATATTAGGTAGTTTGGCATCCAGTAGAATTGGGATTGGAGCCCAGGCAACTGGTATAGCAGAAGCTGCTCTCCTAGAAGCAATAAATCATGCGAACCAACGAACTCAATTTGGAAAACCAATCGGTAAACATCAAGCTATCGGTTTCAAACTAGCTGATATGGCGACATCTGTTCATAACTCACGACTCCTTTACTTAAATTGTGCACAGATGAAATATAATGGTGAAGATACAAGAGTTGAATCTTCTTATGCAAAATATTATGGGACAGAAATCGCCCAACAGGTCACTTATGACGCTGTTCAAGTACATGGGGGTTATGGATATTCTAGAGAATATCGAGTGGAGAGATTATTCCGGGATGCTAGAGTATTAACTATTTACGAAGGCACTAGCGAAATGCAGAAATTAATAATTAGTAGAGCACAGTTATCTCGTGCTTAATAGTTGATTTTGGGGATATGAAACGTGAATATACTAGTTTTTATTAAAGAGACTGTTAGTCGTAATGCTGAACTTTCATCAGATGAAATCTGGCCTGGTGATCGTGACGACGACGATATTATGTTAAATGATTATGATAAACATGCTCTTGAAGCTGCATTACAAATTGTGGAATCAAAAGGTGAAGGGAAAGTTACTGCAATTTGTTTTGGAGCAGAGACTGCAGAAAAAGTACTAAAACGAGCAGTTGCAATGGGAATTAATGATATAATTCGAGTAGATAATGAAGATGAGGAGATCATGGATCCTTTCCTGGTTTCTAAAGTACTTACTGCTACTGCTAAGAAGTTAGATTACGACCTGATTCTTTTCGGAATGCAAAGTTTTGACTTTGGCACTGCTACTATGGCTCCTATGGTTGCTGAACGCCTTGATCTTCCTGCTGCTTGTTGGGTAGAAAAAATTGAATTCCAAAATGGGGGAGTTGCCGTAGAGAAGGTAATAGAAGGTGGAATTCGAAAAATTAAGTTGGATTTACCTGCTGTACTAAGCATCGCATCAACTGGAGACTATGAAGAACCTCGTTACACTAGTGTTCGAAGAATCATGCAAGCAAGCCGTACTGAAGTTCCAGTCTGGGATCTTGATGATTTAGATATAGATTTAGAGGTTAAATCAAATATTGAAATGGTTCAAGTTACTGAACCTGAAGCTAGGGCCGAAGAGTGTGTTGTTTTCAAGGAAGACGAACCAGGAGCACTTGTTGACCAACTAATATCGACATTGAAGGAAAAAGGACTGAATATTGGTACATACAAGGAGTAGTGAGATCAGATGGCAACAATATTAGTAATTCTTGAAGTCGCAAAAGGAAAGATCGTAGGTCATTCAAAAGAATGTTTATCTGCAGTAAAAGAACTTTCAGGTCAAATGGGCTCTGCTGATATAGTTGGAGTAATGTTAGGTCATGAAATCGGAACCTTAGCAAATGAAGCTATAAAATTAGGAGTTTCTAAAGTTTATAAAATTGATTCTTCAGAGCTCAAAGGAATAAATCTCCTTATTCATGTAAGATCCATTAGTAAATTGATTAACGAAATAAATCCAGAGGTAATTATGGTCGGAGCGAGCCTATACGGTCAAGAAATGATGCCACGGTTAGCTGCACGGTTCGACACTTTTCCTATGGCTGGGCTAAAAGATATCAAAAAAGAAGGAGAGAATCTTATAGGCCAACACCCACTCTTTGAAGAGAAACTATTTGGCACAATCAAGGGAGATCTGGGTAGTACGGTTTTCATCAGTATCCTGTCTGGAAATTATTCTGAAGTAGAACTAGATGATTCTCTTTCGGGTGAAATAATTGATTATTCTCCCACAGTTGAAGATAGTGACAACAGGGAGAGTTTCGTGGAAGAACGAATTGCAGATATTAGTGTTGACATAACTAAGGCCAAATTGATCGTTTCTGGAGGTAGGGGCGTCGGATCTAAAGATAAGTTTCCAGTAATTTTTGAAGCAGCAAAAACTCTCGGGGGAGAAGTAGGAGCTAGTCGTGCAGCAGTAGATGCTGATTGGGTAGCTTATGATCATGAGGTTGGCCAAACTGGAAAAATTGTCACACCTGATTTTTATATCGCATGTGGAATTTCAGGTGCGATGCAACACCTTGTTGGCATGAGGAATGCCAAAACTATTATTGTTATCAACACTGATGAAGAGGCTCCGATCCTAGAGGTTGCCCATTTCGCTGTAATTGGAGACCTTCATGCGGTACTTCCTGAGTTAGCAAAAAAAGCATAGTTAGGAAAAGGGAGAGATCCTTCCTTTTTTCCTTAATTTTCTTCTTTTTAGTTAAATTAATTCAGCAACGATTTCAGCAATATCTTTTATTTCGATTTTTTCCTCGACATCCAAAGTTTTTGTAGCATCAATGAAATTTAGCAAACAGAAATAACAAGCTGTTGCCATAAGATTTGCACCTACTTCAAGAGCTTGTTCAACCCTAGGATTAGCAAATCGCATTTGGATGGGTGTATCCTGGAAAAATCTTCCTCCTCCACCCCCACAACATAAAGAAAAGTCTCGATTTCTTTTCATTTCTACAAATTGAATTCCAGGAATTGCCTGAATGATATTCCGTGGTTCATCATAGATCTTGTTATGCCGACCAAGGTAACATGGGTCTTGATAGGTGACTACTTTATCTATTTTCTTTGAAAATCTTAAAGATCCATCCTTTATTTTTTCTGCAAGAAATTCTGTGTAATGTTGAATTTTGATGTCTTCTGGTAAACCATAGAGTTTGAAAGCGTTATAAGAATGTGGAGAAGTGGTGATTATTCGGTTAATTTCCATTTTTTTCATTTTTTTCAGATTATCTTTACTTAATGCGTCAAAAAGCATCTCTTCTCCTAAAGTTTTTGCACAATTCCCACAGTCCTTTTCGTCCTTGAGAACACCCCAATCTATATCGAGATGATTGAGAATTTTTACCATGGACTTTGCTATATTCTGTGCTCTTGGATCGTAAGCTGCTGTACATCCAACAAAGTATACAACATCAATTTTATCCTTCTTCTTTAATATGCGGACATCTAATCCTTTTGCCCAGTCCATTCTCTCTCTTTTTGGGCGCAGCCAAGGATTTCCGTTTTCAAAAAGTGAATCTAATGCATTTGTCACCGTTGTAGGAATATTTCTTCCGTCTTCAAGAGCTATAGCTCTTAGAGCCGACATAATATCCGGAATTCGAACTCCTCGAGGACATGTTTCGAGGCATTGCAAACACGTCGTACATAACCAAGTATTTTCTGATTTAGGATCAAAAAGGCCAAATTGAGCTTGCCGGATTATTCTGCGAGAATTAAATTCAATATAATCGCCCCAAGGACAGATGCCTGTACAAGTGCCACATTGGAAGCAGTAGTCTAGAGTGGCTCCCCCTGCTTCTTTAACCTTATTTGCAAATTCAGGGTTTATATTAGTGATTTTTAATGGAGTTGATTCTTCTTCTGTCAAAGAATTAACCTTCTTGACGAGTGTTTTTGGTCTTTCTCGCGTCACATTTATGTTCATTGATATCCAAAGGAGTATAGAGTAAATAAACTCTTTTCTGAGATATGGATTCTTTTTCAATTATTTAACAGTTTGCCAGAAGTCCCCTTGCGAAAGCTGGGGGATGAATGGTATAATTCCAGTGGCCTCCCTCAAAGAGTTATAAAGCCTGTTAGTATAGAAAAGGTGGGTATTGCTGAATGTCGTGTGAACCGACGATCCTTGCTGGAATATCATCTGGCGACGGGTGAGATGGGTGTACAAGGGTCTTCTGCGACAAACCGCCAAATGTAAAACGAAAGTTTCTCTTTTCTTAGAGAAAAGAGTTCGGAGGACTCGCAGGAAGCTCCATCCGAAAGGGTGGGGTAGTTCACGGTTCTATGTTCAAACAAGAATCTAGTTTGAGTTTAGTGAAAGAACTCTCGCATTCTATCAAATGCTTTGTCAATCGTTTCTTCAGGAACACAAAATGACAATCTTAAATGTTCCTCTCCTGTAGGACCAAAAGCTATTCCAGGGGTTGTTGAAACTTTAGCTTCCATTAGAAGTTTCTTACAAAAGGTTGTAGAATCTTTTCCTTCCTCTAAAAGAATTTTTGGAAACATTAGATAAGATCCAGTTGGTTTTTGATATTCAAAAACATCCCCCAACTCGTCTAATCGATCACACATCAAATTTCTAGCTGTTCTGTAATGCTCTCGGAACTTTTCAATACAATCTTGTGGACCTTTTAAGGCTCCTAATGCAGCATATTGTGAGACTACTGGAGCACATATCGCAAATGGAATGTGTGCTTTTGTTATTTGAGGAATTAGCTCTTCATGAGCATGCAAGTATCCGATTCGCCATCCTGTCATGGCATATGTTTTTGTAAATGTATATGTGCTAACGACATTCTTCCTTATTTCAGGAATAGCGGCTATGCTAAAATGTTTGTGACCATCATAAGTAAAATATTCGTAAGCTTCATCTGTTATAATCATCAGGTCATTTTCTAAAGCAATATCTGCTAATTTCCTTAAATGTTGTTCAGGAAAGACTGTTCCCGTGGGGTTGGAAGGAGAACAGTAGAATATAGCCTTAGTTTTAGGAGTAATAGCTTTTCTAAATCCATCAAGATCTAATGCGAATCCTTGCTCTTCAATTGTAGGAACTATGACTGGTTTTCCTGAAGCGAGTAATACTTGTTGAATATGAGTCGAATAGGTTGGAGAAGGAAATAAAACTTCGTCCCCCGGGTCAATTAATGCCAAAACAGCAGCTGCTAAGCCTTCAACAGCACCAATTGTAACGATAATTTCTGAAGGATTTGCATTGAAGCCATTATCCCTTTTAATCTTCTTTACTATTTCTTCTCTTAGTTCTTGGAGACCTGAACTTTGAGAATATCCTCCTGTAAGACCATTTTGGATCGCAACAATTCCAGCTTCTTTGATATGATTTGGTGTGTCTGATGTTGGTTTTGCCCAGGATAGAAAAGCTACATCCGTCATTTCCCTTGATAAACGTGTCATTTCATGGATCGCAGATTTTTTAATCTGAGCAACCCTATCAGAGCCTTTACAATTATTTGACATAATCATCTCTTCCATGATGGATAACTATACTCCCTAAAGGGACATTGAGATCACGAGCAACAATTTTACATTTAGCTAGCAAGAGGAAGAAGAAATCTTTTTGCTCGCTAAGAGCCTCATAATTTCCCTGGCCTTTACAGATAATGACATCTGCTGTTTTCATAAGGTCAAGAAACC
>JAEOTI010000016.1 GCA_016839955.1 Candidatus Hodarchaeota archaeon
CAATCTACGAATAGAATTTATTACTCCTATCATTGTTCTCACCTTGTATGGCTTAACTTCAAAATCAATAGTTATAAAAACCACTAAGCGAGTAAAATAATGATACAGATTAAAATCTCTTTTGGGGGGAACTTTCATTGCTGATAAGAGGCAGCTTCTATAATTTTAATGGAAGTCTGAAGACCTTGTTGATCAAGTTTACAAATAATGATTACACATTGGTTCTAATTTTTTTCTGATTGGAAATTCAAAATTTTTAGCAAATTAATTTTTAATCGGTTTTGATTTTTTGATGAGCTGATGTATACTCGTAAACTTGGTAAAAGTAATCTAAGCGTAAGTGCCTTGGGTTTAGGTTGTTGGGCAATTGGAGGAGAAACCTATTATTTAAGCGGAGATAAACGTCTCCCTCTTCACTGGGGTAATGTTGATGATAATGAATCAGTACGTGCTGTTAAGAAAGCAATCGATCTTGGAGTTAATTTTTTTGATACAGCTGATGCTTATGGCTGTGGCCATAGTGAATCTATTCTAGGTCAGGCTATTAAAGGTCATAGAGATGAGGTAGTTATTGCTACCAAGTTTGGAAATGTGTTTGATGAACAATCTAAAACTTGGTTAGGTCATCCTGATCCACCAATAACTCGTGATTATCTCTTTAAACAATGTAAGGCTAGTCTTAAACGTCTTAATACTGATTTTATTGACCTCTATCTTTTTCATTGGAAAGAATATGATGCAAACCTTGTTTCAGATTTAATACCTTTTTTAGATGAATTAGTTAGTGAGGGTATGATTCGTTACTATGGATGGAGCACACCATTTACTAAGCAAGCCCAAGAAATGATCAAGGGAAAATCTTGTATAGCTATTCAATATAATTATAATATTCTTGAACGCAATCCAAACATGCTTGCCTTGTGTTCAACATTTAATCAAGCAAGTATTACTCGTGGTCCATTTGCTATGGGTCTCCTAACAGGGAAATACACCAGTGATTCAAAATTTCCAACAAATGATATGCGTCATTCTTGGTGGGACTTACATGACGGTCGTCAGGCACAACAGCTGAAGCTTCTAGATTCTATTCAAGAAATTCTTACACGAGACGGCCGGTCCCTAATCCACGGTTCATTGGGTTGGCTTTGGGCAATTGATCCTTTAACTGTCCCAATTCCTGGTTTCAGATCGGTAAATCAGGTAGAGGAAACAATAAAAGCATTGGAATTTGGTCCTTTATCTAAAAACGTCATGGAAGAAATTGATGAGGTATTGCAACCTTTTCTAGATGAAATGATCATTTTGGATTAAATAAATTAAGGATTCGTTAAATCTGGATTTAATTCTTTCAATCTAACTGCCCAGGATCATTAGGTGATTTATCGTCGATATTTTCTATTATTTGATTTTTTATGCTCTCGAAAGTTGATAATTTACCCAATAGATTACTTTCCAGTCTCCTAGATTTTAACTCCTCTACTAAGTGAACATTTGAGTTAATAAAATTCTCAAGTTGGGGTAGTAAAAATCGTTGCATCTCCCTCGCTTCAGATGAACTGATTAATTCTTTATCCACAACAATTAAGCCGTCTTCATCTCGTTTAATATGCATAACATTCATCCATTAGGTTTGGATGTATCCGAGAACAACTAAAATTTATATTTACCTTAAGATATTTTTTATCAAGTGATGAGGGATTATTTTGATCTAGTCTAGTGATATACTTCGAATGATAACAAGGTTCCAATTCGAGTTATTACGCTAGAAGGCTTTAAAATTCGATCCAACAGTCCTCCTAGCGTTCTAGACTCCTAATTCTTATTCCTTTTATACTCGTGTTCTAAGCAGCTTTGAATAATGAAGTGATAAACCCATGATAAATAAAAATACTCAACCAATTAGTGCAACTAGAGTCGTTGCCTCATCACTAGGTGCTCTGGTTGGATTTTATGGTATGGAGCATGGATTTTTTGAAATACTTCAAGGTAATGTAAGACCAACAGAAGCCCCATTAGGACTTGAACTCGACGCTCTTGGATTTGGTTTCATTATTGATGCTATTGGTCCTTCTCATGAGTTCTGGCTTGGAGCAAGTGAACCTGCATTCACGATCATTCCCAATTTTTTAATTACAGGCATCTTAGCAATGATTCTTGGATTAGTTGTCTTAATTTGGTCAATAAAATTCATTGGAAAAAAATACGGTGCTCGATTCTTCTTTCTTCTCTCTATCATGTTATTTTTGGTAGGCGGGGGGTCTCCTCCCATCTCGATTGGCCTTATTGCTACACTTGTAGCTACTAGAATAAACAAACCTTTAACCTGGTGGCAGATACATCTTTCCGAGCAAAAAAGAGAGATGATTGCAGGATTTTGGCCTTGGTCATTAATTATTGCTTTACTGATCTCGTTAATTGGTGTTGAAATTGCTATATTTGGCATTCCATTCAATTGGATTCTTGATCTTGAGCAAATGACTCTCTTCCTATTAATTATTGGTAATTTATCCCTTCTAGTAACAATCCTGATGGTGTTCACAGCTTTTTCATACGACATTCAGAATCTAGGAGTAAAGGAAAAGTCTTCGCTTTGAGAATTAGTTGTTAGAAGTATCCATGACGATTATTTTGTGTCACAAGTTTGTCAGTCCTCCAAGATATATACTTACACTTTGCAAAGTGCTGGGGGAATACCCATTTTTTGCCCATTTAAGATCTAGAATTCTCCATGCTCAAACAAATGCACATTTTTAGCACATTGGATTAAATCAATTACAAGGTTCGGTAAGCAAATTTCCATTCTTTATGTGTCAAGAGTCCGATATAAAAGGAAGAAGAGAATATACCATAGTAAATACTTTTCTAATCTAAATGTGCGATTTACGACTCTATCTGTAGATGGTGCTCTTCCCGCCAAAGTTTTATGGAATGAATTATAATCTCCTTTATAGGACCACACTTGAATGTTAGGATAGTGGAAAAATTACCAAGCTTCTCTGAGGACCATCCATATTTAATTGGAACTATCACAGTCATTGTTTTTTTGGTTTTAGCCTTATTTATTCCTTTCACAGGAATTATAGGGGGATTTTTTCAAACAACTGTAACAACTCCATTACCAGGATCAGGAGAATATACTCGAGAAACTGATTATTTTTGGGATGGAGTAGGAGATACCCATGGGAGTTTTGCTCATTATATCAGAATCAATTATGAAAAACTAGATGATGGAAGTTTAACTGGTAGGTTATGGCTATTGTGCCATATATGGGGTTATATTTTTATTCTATTTCCATTATTAGGTAGTGGGCTTATAATTTACTACATTGTAGCGGGGAGAACAGATAGAGAACCTAATCCTTTCATTATTAATCTTGGTTTCAGATTTGGTATGCTAGCAACAATTGGCGAGTGGATAATTCTGTTTATCACATTTCTGCTAGAGGACTGGACTTCGTTACCACGTATTGCAAGAAGGGCGGGGGTTCCAGCAATTATGCCTAGTTTGAATGTAACTTTGTTTTCCTTATCAGTGATAGGTTGGATCGTGTTTATTTATGGTTACAAAACCATTTCAAATCCAAAAATAAAACAGAGGTATAAACCAAGTGAAGCAAAGTATGTGTATCATAAATATACGTAAAAAGTGACAGATTCGTCATCGATCCCTCGTTTACTTAAGATTCTTATTTCAAATCATATGTCTTCATACATTGAACATAGATTTAGCGATATAATTTGTTAGATTAGCTTAAATCTTTTAAGCGTATGTGCGTTTGACAGAATTTCTTTTCCTCCTTCTTTGTACATCCATAAATTTGGTTATGTACCTTTGTTCTTAGAGACATGGACCTTTGTTCCTAAACCTCTTAAAAAGACGAATCCAATTTTACGATTTTTCAGCCTATAACTGAACTAATCAAGTATTTCGATTGATTCTAGTCAGTAATAATCCATAAAAAGAAAATAAAGAACAAATCAAGATTTTGGTCAATAGAAACAATGAAAAGATGATGATAGATGCCATTACAACCTTCTGTGACATACGCTCTAAAAAGTATACAAAGAAATTTTCGCCGATCGTTTACACTGATGTTTGGTGTAATAATCTCATTAGCTATTGTATCTGGGGTATTATTTTATCTCGATAGTACTTCAGGGACACTAGTTAGTACTGCTTTGTCAGATGTCCAAATCGACATTGCGATAAATGACACTACTGCTAATGAAACTGAAATAAAAACGCTTCAGGAGTTTTGTATCACAAGCGTTTCTGACAGTATTACTACAGCAGAGATAATCTCTGGAACTGAACCTGTCGCGCCAAACACGGTTGGTGCTATTGTAGCAGCTGATAATCAATACAATTTAACCAGTGGG
>JAEOTI010000140.1 GCA_016839955.1 Candidatus Hodarchaeota archaeon
ATAGCTATTTCTTGAAATTATCTTCAGAAAATTATTATTACAAAAGAAAAAAAGATAGTATACCATCTTTTTGGTTTAATTTATTAAGCATGAGCTTCTTGCGTGCTTTTTACTGAAGATCTTGAAGGGTTATCAACTGTTGCTTAATTTATAATCAGATATAATCAAATATTATCAAATCTTTCTTTGTTTAAACTTTTATTCACCTGTCTGGTTTGAGGGTTTAAAAACAAGTACAGCATTTATCAGGATGAGACTGGTAAGATGTTGGTACGGCAAGCCTATCGTTATGAGTTGAAACCGAATAGAGTCCAACAAACCTTGCTGACCAAACATGCCGGAGTTGCTCGGTTTGCTTATAATTGGGGCTTGGCAAAACGACTTACTCGGTATCAAACTAACACTGGGAAAAGTCGTTACACCAATGCGATTGGTCAACACCGTGTATTAAACCGCTTGAAAAAGACAGAGTTTCCGTGGATGTACGAAGTCTCGAAATGTGCTCCGCAGGAAGCGTTGCGAGATTTGGATCGAGCCTTTCAGAATTTTCTCCGAGGACGAAAGAACAGGGATAAGATTGGCTTTCCACAATTCAAAAAGAAAGGTAAGTGCCGGGATTCCTTTCGGTTAACAGGGACGGTTCGACTCGTTCCTGATAAAAAGAAAATTCAACTGCCTCGCTTAGGAAAACTACGGTTAAAAGAATATCCTCGATTACAAGGTCGTATCCTGTCCGCTACAGTCCGTCGGGAAACGGATCGTTGGTTTGTCAGTCTCACGGTGGAACGAGAACGCCCTGAGCCAGTTTGTCTCTCAGGAGACTCACTTGGCGTGGATGTTGGTCTCACTACCTTGGTGACATTTTCCGATGGAACTAAAATTCCTAATCCCCGACCTTTACAGCAGAAATTGCGAAAACTAAGACGGTTATCAAAAGCGGTCTCTCGAAAACACCAAGGTTCGAAGAATCGGCAAAAAGCTGTCCTCCGATTATCTAAACTCCATTGGCGGATCAAGAACCTGCGGCAGGATACGCTTCACAAGGTGACAACTTCTTTGGCTAAAAACCACAGCCAGATCGTCATTGAGGACCTTCATATCAAAGGGCTCCAACAAAATCGTCATCTCGCCCGTACAATATCCGATGTCGGTTGGGGCGAGTTTCGTCGGCAATTAACCTACAAAACCCAGTGGTATGGATCAAAACTTGTCATTGCGCCTCGTTTTTATCCATCGTCGAAGAAATGTTCCAATCCAGTATGTAATCATGTAAAAACAGAATTATCGTTATCGGATCGGGTTTATCATTGTGAAAAATGTGGACTTGAGTTAGATCGTGATCTGAATGCTGCTCGAAATCTCGTCCATTTAATTTATGATGGTTCTGTCGCCGGGAGTTCCCCGGAGACATTAAACGCTTGTGGAGAGATGGTCAGCCCTTCCTCGGGAGGCAGTCTCAGGGAAGCAGGAAGTTTGTCCCAGATGGTCAGATATAGATGACTATATTTGATTACATTTGTATAAGTCAAATAGAACGGTCCGTTTACCACTTGAAAAAGCGTTTAATATAGCCCTCTTTACGGTCACATGGCCATAAGAGTCACTGACAAGATATTAAAAAAAAGAAAAAGAAATGGAGAGGAAAATCTCCAATTCTGCTAATCTACAATGTAAAAACACCGGGGAAATTGTCGCTTTCAATGGGTTGGGAGTCTGGTTGTTCTGCAACAACAAGTGGGTAGGCGTAGTCAAAAGCGTCTTCGAAGTTTTGGTAGATGTTAAAACCTTCGAACCAGTAGTATATGAATAGGGTGTTCTCTAAACTACTATAGTCCCAGCCATACTGGTCTGCATGAGCAGCAGCTTGAAGAAGACGATTAGCGCCAATCAGTTCGTTGCTTTCATCAAACATACCGCCACTGTGGCAGCTTGCAAAGATAGCAGCGAATTTGGATGATTCAAGATCAGCAAAATGGGCTGCGACGGCAGAATCTGGAAGACCATAGGAGTCAACGGATACAATGCCCTCATCATTACCATCAGCTTCTACATCGGAGTCAAAACCACTAGAGTCAGCGATACTGAAACCGTGTCCAGAATAGAAGAAAACAACTTCTGAATCACTGTTTTCATTAGCAACTAACCAATCAATAGAAGCATAAATGTTATCTGCGGTACCAGCACCATCCCGAAGGATTTGAATGTTGTACCCATTAGCAGCGAGAAGATCAACCATCTCATTGACATCACCAATAGGACCACCGAGCAAATCGCTACCACGACCATCATAGTTGTTGATACCGATACAAACGGCCCACTTGTTTTCAGCTGAAGTTACAAACTCAGGATCAATACGTGGAGTGATCCATCGTGTGGAACCACCACCTTTCATGATGGCAATATCTGCTGTTTGGCCTGCTACTGAAATAGTTGCTGTAGCTGCAAAACAGAGTAAACTAGCGGTAATTAAGAGCAGTTTCAAGTTTTTTGTTATCAAGATCTACCTTACCACCTAATAGGAGGATTGTAATGGATAATCCTAAGATAACTTTTAAATGTTTTTGCTCAACATCCAAACTCAAGAATTCGCCTTTTAAACAATTTTAGAATTGTTAAATGTTTGATAGGGATCCAAAAAACCTCAATACTTAAAGGGAATCTATAATAATAGATAAAAACCCTATTAAAAATTATTTTATTCAACTGGAAAACAGATCGCGCGATTAGCAATTTATTCTTGCCTTTTTATTCAAAATTCCTTTAGTCGAAGAAGGAAGAAGGATTGTTGTTTACTGCTGAAAATTAAAAATTGGAGCTTAAAATGAAACATAACAGCATTTCAAAGTCATCAATGTTAATTCACACATCTTCACTTTTTATTAGACTATCATTACTTGATTTCTTTGTGAATTTTTAAAATCAAAGTAATTTCTTTTTGAAAAAGAAGAATGACTTAAATTGTGACGTAAAAAGATTCCAATATATTTGTTTACCAATATTACATGTTTTATCTAGATGTAACAGGTATGTGAAAAACCCGAACGGATTTTCCAGAATAAACTTATAATGTAACTTTGGAGTTATAACATAATTCACTGTATCCGGAGGACAAAATTACTTGTCTCGGCCTTTAATCATCTCAATAATATTTTTCTTGAGCCTAATGATCTTTTTTGGAGGTCTAAACCCTCAGATTGTAGCTGCAGAGAATGCTTTTCGTCCTAATGATATCGATCTCGAATCTACCCTGGTATTTGCCAATTACACTGATTGGGATGCCGACGGTGATTATGACGATACATTTTATGAACTTTATCTTGATTTCACAGGTGGAAGAGAAAGTTTAGTAGTAACTATTGATATTTATTTAGAACTTGTATATCCTTCAGAAACTGTGGCTACTGGAAATACACGGATATCTGTCTACGCAACAGACCAGATAATAACCATCTTTTGCCTTGATTCAGCTACTGAACCTGGTTGGTACACTGTAACAGTTACAACTGTGCTCATTGGCAGTGCTGGTGGACCTTGCGTCTCTGAAAGCTCCTATATCTTTGATCCACCGACATCCAAGGGTAATGGCTTACCAACATAACTTAGGCAAATATAGGTTAGCTGACCTTTCTTTTGTCAAATAATCTTAGGCTTTTACAAAGAGTAATAGATCACAGGGGTAAACCACGATAGAACTCTCATATAATGATATGAATTTACTAATTGCACTTCAAGAAAACCCTCTATCATCCGACTCAGCGTTAGCTAACATTATGGGAGTTTCTCAACCTACTGCAACTTCGCGATTGCGAGAATTAAAAGAAAAGGTTTCCATCTATAATATTCACTGTGATCTAGATTGTGACGCTCTTGGTTTAGAACTAATTGATGTAATTCTTGATATTCCCAATGGACCTGCTCTAGAGTTCTGTGAAAAAATATGCAAAGAGCATCCCTATACCCTTTATCGCACACGTCAATATGGTAAAACCAGTGGACTTTTCATTCAATTTCGAATTCCATTAAACTCAAAAAAATATATTATAGATTTAATCGAGTTATTAAAAGAAAAAAAAATAATTTCCAATTTTAGAATTCCCAAACGTTCACAAAATGCCCCTCCAACTCCTTATTCGAGGTCTAAGCTTTCAGCTTGGGACCCAAAAACAATGCGTTGGGAATTTGATTGGGAAAACTGGATTCCAGACCTTGAATCCCAATCATCTGTATTTCCACCTTTCATTCAAACAGATTGCATCTTAGATAACTTATCTGGGATGGATATTCACCAGTTAAGTGAAATGACTCAGGATGCTCGACAGAAAAACACTGACATAATGAGAAAGCTTAGTTACGATATCTATGAACCAGGATTGCCGCAGAAAGTAAGTAGAAGATTGAAATTTCTAAAAGAAAAAGTAGTAACCGGTTATCGAGTCTTTTTAAATTGGGAAGTCTTCGATACCTACCATACATTCGCATTTATTTGTAAAGCAACCAAAGAACAGACAGCACAATTATATAATCAACTCTCTGATAAACCCATTCCGTTCTATTCAACCTTTACAATCTTAGATGATGGATATCTATGGTCTGTTCAGGCCCCCCCTTCTCATTTTTCAAACATAGGAAAGATTACGTGGGACTATTCAGAAGAAAGAGAATTGCTCATTCTTGATTATAAAACATCAGATACCTATGGGCTGTGGGCAGAAACATATGATTCATTATCTCATTCATGGCGTAAAACAATAATGAACCCCGAGAAGATTATGAAGGAATTTGACAATCCTGTTTAAATTTTTGTCTTAAATTGTCTTGAAGTCGCCCATGAATTTTTTTTTGAAGATGTTAGAAAATGAATGTGCAGTTATGGAATTTTAAAATCAGTATTGCACAATTCATAACCCATATTTAATTCAATTCAATCATACAACTTCGATTCTGTCAGTGAGTTCATATAATTGAAGGAAATCGAAGAAAAAATGGTCTACAATAATTTTCATGAGCCACCAAGTCTACGAAAATATCTATTCTTTCTTGGTGGACAGGTACAATCACAATTAGGATCCGCCATTGTACAATTTGTTATCATTTTGTGGATTGTTTTTGAATATCAAAGTGCTTTTTATCTAGGATTGGCTGCATTTACTGGTTTTGCACCAATGATCGTAGTAACGCCCGTTGCTGGTGTACTCGTAGATCGATGGAATCGAAAAGTCGTGATTGGTATAGTTGACTTAGCACAAGCTTTTGTTACCTGTGGTTTAGTTTATTTGTTTTGGGTAGATTTCGTAAATATATGGTGGGTTTTAATTGTTCTAGGACTCCGAGCAATATTCCAAGCATTCCATATGCCTGCAACGGAAGCTGTTGTCCCTCTAATGGTTCCAAGAGAAAAATTAAGTCGCATAAACGGATTACGCGAATTTTTTATTGGTTTTAATGGGATTATTGCCCCAATGCTGGCGATTTTATTACTTAATTTTTGGGAAATTCAAATTATACTTCTCATTGATCCTCTCACTTTTGGAGTAGCAGTGATTCCACTCCTTTTCATCGAGTTTCCTTCAGTCTCAAAAAAATCAAAAGAAACACAAAAATCTTCATTCAAAACTGAATTCGTGGAAGGTCTTGCAATTATATTTAAAAGACCCGGATTATTACCTCTAGTTATTTTATTTGCATTAGCTAATTTATTCCTCCAACCACTTAATGTACTACTTCCATTGTACATTCTTAAAGATCATTCAAGAGGAAAAGAAGATTTAGCAATAATCTTGGTTTTTCTACAAGTTGGTTACTTTTTAGGATCAATTTTTATGATGTTCTGGAAAGGATTTGAACACAAAATTGGTGTAGTAGTGTTATCAAGTTTTGGGACATATGTTGGAATTTTTTTAATTGCTTTCGCCCCAATTAACACAAATTCTACAATAATCATCATTGGACTAGGTAATTTTATAATAGGGCTTTTATTAGCTCTATTGAATACGACAATCATGACTTTATATCAAACTATAATCCCACCAGAGAAGTATGGTCGATTCACCTCCACAAGGAGAACCCTAATCTGGTTTACTATTCCAGTGGGATCAATTCTCTCTGGGATCGTCGCAGAAATAATAGCAATTCAGACTCTTTTTTACTTATGTGCTTTTTTAGGCATTATTACTGTAATGTACTTTTGGTTTTTCACAAAACTACCAGAAATAGAGAAACTAGCACAAATAGAAGTTTCTTCGTCTACAGCCAAAGAATCAGTGACTTTAAGTGGATAATTATTCATTCTTCTTCTCTATCAACTTTTTAAACCAACCAGGCATTAGATATCCAATCATTGCAAAGAATCCAGCAATAGATGCTGAAAACCATGCTAAATAATAGAAAGGAGAATAACCAGCGGGATAAAAACTATCAAAAATGAAGAAAATAAACACTAAAAGTTCGAATATTGCACAGAGGGCAATTATTAGGAAACCCATTTTTGGAACCGGATTTACCGCATTCTTCCATTCAGATAAAGCTTTGTAAAATAAAACAAGGAAAATAGTTGATGCTAATAAGCCATACCAAATTAGTAGATGTGTTGGAAAATAGACTCCCGGGATTTCAACAAACGGTGATTCAGTAGTAAAAATAAATATTAAAAGGAATCCTTCAATGATTCCTGTGGCAAGTGTTATTATCTCCCGAAAATATGGTTTTTCTTCCTTAAAGAATATATTAAGAGTGAAATAAAAGAGAAAGAGATTCCCTAGGGCAGAAAAAGCATAACCGCTGTTTATTCCTAAACTGCTTACATCCTCTTCCCCTTTTGTAAAATGCTCAATTGATTTAGTCATGAAAAGCACTAAGGCTGCTAAAAAATAGGAGAAAAAACTTAGGAATAAATTTCTTGTAGCTGCTGCTCTCCGTTGTTTATATCTTAATCCAAGTCTTAGGCTAAGATAGAAAAAAACTAGAAGAACAAAACCTTCTGTAATAACAGCTTGAATGGGGGGTTCATGCCCCACCTGCGAAATAGTATTATGTAGTCTAGTTATGTCAAAAATTCTTACCACAATCCCGATTCTTCAAGTTTCTTCTGAGCCTCAGTGGATTTAGTATCATCATTATCATCACAGTGTTGATCAGCAAATTCTGCCTGCGAAGAAAACATCTCAAAGATTTTCTCATTTAAAGGAGAAAAATATTCTGTTTCAACATAATTAATTTCTGATTTCATCTTCTGATAAATTACTTCTGCATCTTTATCTAGTTTGATGAGGAGTGGATATAAACATTCAGTTGAAAATCCTTTTTCCAGAATAAATGTAGAAATAATGTGTTCTGAAACCGTGATCATAAGCTCGTGTGTATCTGTTGAAATAGAAGAAAGTTGACCAATTTCGATCTCATTTATCATATCTCTAATCGCGGCTAATAATCCTCCAAAGAGAGTCCCATCAATTTTCTGACTTGGTTCGTAGGAGAAAAGGGTGATACCTGATTCTTTTTCAATAAGCCAGACTCTGGCTACACCAAATGAGCTAGGTGCTTCTTTCATTTCTCTTCGAACCTTTTTCTTAGAGGTGTGTTAAATGAACGTAAATATTACTTATTTAATTTATTTAAATGTGATTTTATGTTTTTATAGAATTTTATTGTGTCTAGAATAATTTCAATCGGTTAATTTCTCGTTAAAGCACAGTTTATCCGTTTTAACAATTTGTTTATGAATCTACTCAGTATTGGCAATTGTTTGCCAGAATCAATATCATTATTGAATTTTTTCATAGTTAGTATTAAATGAATCTTTTTAATGAGAAAAGGATGAATTTAGTATGTCGAAACCGACTTACAAAGTTGCTTTACTAGGTGATGGTGCGGTTGGGAAAACCTCCCTTCGAAAAAGATACATGGGAGAAGTATTCAATACAAACTATTTGATGACTGTTGGGGCAGATTTTGGGTTAAAGCAAACAGAGATAAATGAAAAACAAATTAATATTCAGATTTGGGATCTTGCAGGACAACCTCGGTTTGAAGTTGTCCGAAAGGGGTACTATCGTGGTACACTAGGAGCACTTGTAGTATTTGATATCACACAGCCAAAATCTTTTGCTAATATTATCACTTGGATAATAGAATTATGGAAAAATAATGGAAAAGGAAAATTACCGATTGTCCTAATTGGTAATAAGGTGGATCTTCGAGAAGAATATCCAAACTCAATTAATTCCGACCAAGGGAGAAAATTTACTGAGCAATTATCAAATGAAAATGGATTTCAAATGCAATACCTAGAAACTAGTGCAAAAACTGGAGAAAATGTAGATCAAGCCTTCACATTTCTCGGAAACACGATTATGAATTTCATTGATACAAGTTTAGAAAAAAAAAATATTCACGAAATGGTATCATTCAATAACAATCTAAACTCAACTCAAAGACAGCAATCACTTCCTATTGATTGATATCGCTCTTAAAATATCTCAATTTATAGATCTATTATCAGTAGTTTTTTATGAGTAGATGGTTTTATTTGGAGATGAAGTGTCTGTATTGTCCTTAGAAGATGAAAAAGAAAAATCAACCCTCTTTTCAACTGAACGTTCTATATTAAAGTCTTGGTCAATGTATATAGGGGCTAGCTTTTGGGTTATAGGTGTATTTGACCTTCTAATGCTATTTTACGACGTTACAATTGACAACGATTGGTCTGAATCATTAAGAGGATATTCTTTTATATTTGGAGTTTTCTTCCTAATAATCGGAGGCATTTTTTGTTTAATCTCATATTTTTTTTGAAGATGAATGATAGCATTGAGATTCATGAAAGTTTTTTACTCCAAAAAACCTCTTATATAAGATGAATTTGTTTTCTATTATTTTAAACAATATTAAGAATAATTCTATTAAGAATCGTTAATCAAGAGAATCAATTCTCAAGTATAAACGGATAATTTCTTTTTATCTACTTAGAGGTTACAATAATGAATACTGTAGGAATTTTATTTATTGCAATAATTGCTATTGGCGTTGGATTAGGAGCAGGTTATCTCTACAAAGATTTCGAAATAGAAAATGAAAATGAAGAATCAGAAGAGAATGGAAACGGTGTGACAAAGCCATCTTTCATTCTTTTTGAGACCTTTTCCGTATTTTCTCCTAATATTGGGGATCATATTACTATTTCTCCACAAAAGGGATATCTGGCGACTTTTTACGATGATGGTGACGTTCTATACATTGATTATAATGATAGCGATGGAGATGGATTGGGTAATGCAGTTGCTTCTTGGCAAATGGATGCACAAAAACCTGGAAAGCTGCATTATGATATTAGCATAAAAAAAGTCACTCCTGGATGAGTGTCGTACACATCAAATTTCACAATTACAGAAGATTTTATCTCTTCTAGCGGTCGTATTACCCTATATGTTAGGCTACAACACGCTGTATCTTTTCATTTCTATATTTGGAACTATACAAATCATGAAGAGGTTGAAATTATTGATGAAGCGTATG